>JAFQNU010000100.1 GCA_017420825.1 Clostridia bacterium | reverse complement strand
TTGTTTTGCACAGAGTGGTTGGGGAAAATAAAGACGGATATATTTTGTGCGGTGACAATCAGTATGAATATGAGTATGGAATAAAGGATGACATGATAATTGCAAAAATGAGCGGTTACTACAGGGACGGTAAATACATACCTTCAGATGATAACGATTATATGAAATATTGCAAAAATCATGTTGCAAAGCAAAGAAGAAAAAAATATTATGTTAAGCTGAAAAGGGTAATAAAAAAGCTTATTGGCAGAAAATAGTAAAAAGAACAAGGTACAGACCAAAAATAATAAATTATCTTCAATCCATACCTTGTCCTTTTGTGTGAATGTAAGTATGGTTCAATTATACAATGAAAAATACAGTTTGTCAATAGTTTTTTTGAAAAATTTTAAGGAGAGATAAAAATGGCAAGTTTTACCTATACACCGAGAGGTGTATGTACAATGAAAATAACCTTTGATACAGAGGACGGAATAGTGAAAAATGTAGTATTTACAGGCGGTTGCAGTGGAAATACACAAGGGGTAGCAAAGCTTGTTGAGGGTATGGAGGTTAAGGAAGTAATAAAAAGGTTAAAGGGAACAGACTGCAGAGGAAGAGGAACATCATGTCCCGACCAGCTTGCAGAAGCACTGCAGTTGAGTCTTGAGCAAGGCGGAGAGTAATAATGGGAGAAATAGTAAGATTACAAAAATATATAGCTATGAGCGGTAAAGCGTCACGTCGTGCGGCAGAGGAGCTTATAACATCGGGCAGGGTAAGGGTAAACGGTGAAAAAATTACCGAGCTTGGAACAAAGGTGGAAATAGGAGCAGACAAGGTAAGTCTTGATGGTAAGGATATTAAGCCTGAAATGAAAAAATATTATATTATGCTCAATAAACCCACAGGTTATGTTTCGTCTGTTTCCGATCAGTTCGATAGACCAACCGTTATAGACCTGTTAGATGAAGAGATAAGGGCAAGAATTTTCCCTGTCGGCAGACTTGATTACGATACCGAAGGACTTTTACTGCTTACAAATGACGGTGATTTTACCTATAAGGTTACACACCCAAAGTTTCATATGGATAAGACGTATATTGCAACAATTAAGGGTGGTATAACAGTCAAGGGGCTTAATATGCTCAGGAGCGGTGTAAAAATTGAGGATTATAAAACCTCTCCTGCAGAGGTTGAGATGCTGTCTTGTGAAAAGGGAGTAACAGTTATAAAAATAACTATTCATGAGGGTAAAAACAGACAGGTCAGAAAAATGTTTGAAGCTGTCGGATGTAGGGTTATTGAGCTTAAAAGAATAAGTATAGGTAAGGTTGAACTTGGAAATCTTCCTCTCGGAAGATGGAGATACCTCACAAGCCATGAAATAAACTATCTTTCGAGATAATTAATCTATTGTTACATCTTAAATACAAATATTGAACACCGATAAATTTTGTGGTAAAATATATATGGTATTAATCGACAAATTAAGACAAAAGGAGAAACGGAGTATGAATAAAAGATTTTTTTTGGCACTCATATCCCTTTTTGCCGTGATTTTGCTTTCAGTGAATGCTGTGGGAGATACAAACTATGGTTGGGCGGAACAGTATCTCTATTTTTGCAGCGAAAGAGGAATAATTCAAGGTGATGAAACAGGAAATCTGTTGCCGGACAGTAATCTCACCCGAGAGCAGATGGTTAAAATGATATTAAATGCGTTGAATGTTGACCTGACAACACAGGAACAGTGTGTATATCCAGATATATTACCGCAAAGATGGTCATATCCGTACATTTTAAAGTATCAGGAATATGCGATAAACAACTCGCAGGAATTTTATCCTACAGAAGAGGTAAGCCGTGAGGAATTTATTGCAATGACTATGAAGGTGGCAGGATATGCCGATTATGTTGCGGGGAATATTTATCAGATGGTGCAGGATTTTTCTGATTGGCATGAAATAGATGGTAAATATTTTGATTTGGTTGTTGCGGCATATGAAATGGAATGTGTGTCGGGATATAACGGTATGCTAAGACCGAAGGACAAGCTTACGAGAGCGGAGGCTTGCTCTATGTTCTATAAAATAATTAATGCTATTGAGGAGAAAACAAAGCCTGTAAAAACAGAGCCTGACCCCCTATATCCTCCTGTTATGATGATGGGAAGAGCGGAGGCAACTCTTGCACAGGCAAAACAATGGGCAATTAACAGAGGGGCACATGAACGGTTTATAGAGATAGCAGATACATATTGGAAATACGGCGAGATAACAGGCTTGAGACCTGATATTATGTATGCACAGGCGGCAAAGGAAACCGCATACGGTAAATATACAGGACAGGTAAAGCCTGAGCAGAATAACTGGGCAGGAATAAAGAAATACGGGTTAAATGGTGATGCTCCCGAAGACCACGAGGATTTCCCGACACCTGATGACGGAGTAAGAGGACATTTTAATCATATGGGAGCATATGTTGGAAACGAGCCTGTCGGTGAACCGCATGGAAGGTATAATTCTGTGGTGAAGCTTACCTGGGCAGGCACAGTGGAAACATTGCAACAGTTAGGCGGTAAATGGTGTCCTGATATTGAGTACGGAAACAGTATTATAAGAGACTATTTAGAGCCTATGAAGCTGACTATTGTAAGGGAAACAGAGTTAAAGGATACAGAAGAATGATGTTAGTTAATGCAAACAATCTTTCCAAAAGCTTTGGAGATGAGGTATTGTTCAAAGATGTAAGCTTTAATATTGACTCGGAGGATAAAATCGGGCTTGTCGGAATTAACGGTGCAGGAAAATCGACTTTGTTCAAGATTATTACGGGTGAATATGCTTATGATGATGGAGAGCTGTTTAAAAACAAAAATTTAAAAATAGGATATTTAGATCAGTATGCATGCAGTAATTCAGACAAAACTGTGTATGAGGAAATACTGTCGGTTTTTGACGAGGTGTGTGATATTGAATTTGAGCTTGATGAGATACACAGACAGATTGAAAGTGGTGCAGACGAGCTTGACAGACTTGTAAACAGACAGAATGTGCTCAATGAAAAATTTGCCCAAATGGACGGTTTTTTCTATAAGAGTAAAGCAGAGGCCGCACTCCTGGGACTTGGCTTTACAAGGGAGGAATTTGAACTTAGTGTTTCTGCTTTATCAGGCGGTCAGAAAACAAGGGTTTCACTATCAAAAATACTTTTATCTGACTCGAATTTACTGTTACTTGATGAGCCTACAAATCATCTTGATATTGCGGCAGTTGAATGGCTTGAAGAATTTTTGAAAAGCTATAAGGGAGCAGTTCTTGTCATTTCTCATGACAGATACTTTCTTGACAAGGTAACAAATAAAACTTTTGAAATAGATACGCAGAAATTATATCAGCAAAATGGAAATTACAGCTTTTACAGGCAGCAAAGAGACATAGAAAAGCTTACAGAGAAAAGAAATTATGATAACACAGTAAAGGAAATAGAGAGACTTGAGGGGATAGTTGAACAGCAGTGAAGATGGAACAGGGAAAAGAATATAAAAACGGCTGAAAGTAAGCTAAAGGTTATAGATAAGCTGAAAGAAACACTTCAAAAGCCGGAGGAAACACTCTCAAAGTCAGTGTTCTCATTTAAAGCAGTACCGGGCGGCGGTGATATTGCCCTAATTGGAGAGAGTATTACAAAGGGATTTGATAATAAAAAGCTTTTTGAAAATGTGAGTTTTCAGATAAACAGAGGAGAAAAGGTTTTTCTTCTCGGCTCAAATGGTTGTGGAAAGACCACATTGCTAAAGATATTAACAGGCGAGACAGAGGCAGATTTTGGTGAATACAAATTTGGTGCAAATACTTATTGGGGGTATTACGACCAGATACAACAGAATTTGCATATGGATAAAACTGTACTTGATGAGGTATGGGACGAATATCCAAAGCTCACAGAAACAACAATCAGAAATGCACTTGCGGCATTTTTATTCAGAGGTGAGGACGTTTTTAAGGAAATAAACAAGCTCTCGGGAGGCGAGAGAGCAAGGGTTGAGCTTGTAAAGCTGATTTTAAAGAGTGTCAATTTCCTTATTATGGACGAGCCTACAAACCACATGGATTTAGAGTCGAAAGAGGCATTGGAAAATGCCCTTTGCGAGTATGACGGAACAATGCTCATAGTATCGCACGACAGATATTTTATAAATAAGCTTGCAGATAAGATATATCATATGGACAGCAACAGTGTTGTGTGTTATAATGGTGATTATAATTATTATCTTGAAAAAAGAGGTAATGTACAAAGTGCAGAGCTGACTGCAAAAAAACGGGAGACATCTGCTGCGGTTGATTATCGTGAGCAAAAAAGAATAGAGTCGGAAAAAAGAAAAAGACAGACTAAAATAAAGAAGACAGAGGAAGAGATTGCTGTTCTTGAGGAAGAAATCAGAACCCTTACTTTGGAGCTTGAAAATCCGTCTATTGCATCGGATTATGAGAGAGCAATGGAACTGTCAAATGAGATTTCACAAAAGAATTCCGAGCTTGAAGAAAAATATGAAACATGGGAAATGCTTCAGGAGGAAGATAAATGAGAGCGGTAGTTCAGAGAGTAAACTGTGCGTCTGTAAGTGTTGACAATGAGGTAATAGGAAAAATAAATAAAGGCTTTATGGTACTTCTTGGTGTTGGTGATGGAGATACTGTTGAAGACATGAAATATATTGCCGACAAGATAATTAATTTAAGAGTGTTTGAGGATGAAAATGGTAAGATGAATTTGTCAATAAAGGATATTGAAGGAGAGCTCCTTGTTATTTCTCAATTCACACTTTATGGCGATTGCCGAAAGGGCAGAAGACCGAGCTTTGATAAGGCAGGAGAACCGAATATGGCAAAAAAACTGTATGAGGAGGTTTGTGAGTATTTCAACACTTGCGGAATTGTAACTCAAACAGGTCGATTTGCGGCAGATATGCAGGTTTCTTTGGTTAATGACGGACCTGTGACAATGTTATTGGACAGTACAAAGTTATTTTAAGGGAAAGGGAAAATCATGGTAAGAGCAATAAGAGGAGCAACAACGGTTGAAAATAACACAAAAGAAGAAATTTGGGAAGCAACCGAAGAAATGCTAAAAAAAATAGCAGAAGAAAACTCTTTGGTGCAGGAGGACATGATAAGTATAACCTTTACGCTTACACAGGATTTAAATGCGTGTTATCCGGCTGTAAGAGCAAGAGAAATGGGATATACTGATGTTCCGCTTATGAACATGCCGGAGCTTAATGTTCCGGGAGCATTGGAGAAATGTATCAGAGTTATAATTTTAATTAATTCGGACAAGGAGTTAAAAGAAATTAATCACGTTTATTTAAGAGGGGCAAAGAAATTACGTCCTGATTTAGCTAAGTAACAGATTGGAGATAGTTATGAGTATTAAAATTGCGATTGACGGGCCTGCAGGAGCGGGTAAAAGCTCGATTTCTAAGGAAGTAGCAAAAAGGTTGGGTTTGGTTTATGTTGACACAGGCGCGATGTATCGTGCATGCGGAGTTTATGCCCTTGAAAATGGTATTGAAATCACTGATGAAGAGATAACACCTCATCTTGATAAAATAAATATAGACATATCCTATGAAGAAGACGGACAGCACATCTTTTTAAATGGTGTTGATGTATCAAAAAGAATACGTGAGCCTGATGCAACAATTGCATCTTCAAAGATAGCTGTAATACCGTCTGTAAGATTAAAGCTTGTGGAATTGCAAAGAAAGATAGCAAATGAAAAATCTGTAATTATGGACGGAAGGGATATAGGTACTTATGTTTTACCTGATGCTGATTTTAAAATATTTCTTACTGCATCAGTTGCAGAGCGGGCAAAAAGAAGATATCTTGAAATGAAGCAAAAGGGAATGCAATGTGAAATCAGTAAGGTAATAGAGGATATTGAATTCAGAGACAAAAACGATTCTGAAAGAGAATTTGCGCCATTAAGACAGGCTGAGGACGCAATTTTAGTGGATACATCAGAGTTAAGCTATGAAGAGTCGTGCGATGTTTTGTATAGTATGGTAAAGGAAAAATTAGATACGGAGAGATAAGAATGATAGTTTTTAATATAGTAAAAGTAATTTTGCGTGTGTTTTTGTTTTTTGTGTTCAGAATAAAGGTTTATGGAAAAGAAAACATGCCAAAAGATGGTGGCATAATAGTTGCAATAAATCACAGAAGCTACTGGGACGTTATTGTAGCAGGTGTCTGTACACCCAGACGACTTGGTTTTATGGCAAAGGCAGAGCTTTTTAAAAATAAGTTTTTCGGTTGGCTAATAACTAGTCTTGGTGCTTTTCCTGTACAGAGAGGAAAAGGAGATATAGGAGCTATAAAGGCTGCATTGACAAGACTTCGTGATGGTGAAGTTGTTGCAATGTTCCCGGAGGGTACAAGGGTTAAAAAAGGACAAAAGGGAAATGCTAAGCCCGGAGCAGTTATGCTTGCAACAAAAGCACAAATTCCGATTGTACCTGTTAAAATAAGCGGTGGATATAAGTGGATGTCAAAGGTCAATGTTTTAATAGGAGAACCTGTTGAATATTCAGCGTATTACGGAGAAAAGCTTACAATTGAGACATTGCAGGGGCTAAGTGATGATTTGCTGCATAAAATATATGCTCTTGACTAAAAAGAGGGAGAATAGGCAATGGATAGAATAACGGTTGCAAAATCTGCCGGCTTTTGTTATGGAGTAAGCCGTGCAGTGAGTAAAACCTTTGAGCTTTGTAAAACAGAGGATAGAATAATAACACTTGGTGATTTGATACACAACAGACAGGTCATAGAGGAGCTTTCACAAAAAGGAGTTTCGGTTTGTGATGATGTCGAGGAAATTGAAGAAGGAAGTCTTGTTGTAATAAGAGCTCATGGAGTGGGAGAGGCTGTAATTAAAAGACTTGAAGAAAGAAATTTAAGGTATATTGACTTAACATGTCCATTTGTAAAGAAAATTCATAAAATAGTAAAAGAACATTATGAAAAGGGATATAAAATTATAATTGTCGGAGACAAAAATCATCCAGAGGTAATCGGAATTAATGGCTGGTGTAATAATGAAGCTTTTATAACATATTCAATTGACGATAAATTTCCTGAAGAATTTGCAAATAACGATGTATGTATTGTTGCACAAACGACTATAAATAAAAATATTTTTGTGCAAATAGTACAAAATGCAAAAAACACTTGCCAAAGTACCCTAATTTTTGATACAATATGTGGAGCAACGAAGGAAAGACAAGAGGAGGCGAAAAGCCTTGCTGCTCAATCCGATATAATGTTTGTAATCGGAGGGGCAAAAAGCTCAAATTCGCAAAAGCTTTTTGAAATAGCAAAAAGTATGTGCAAGGAGAGTTACTTTATTGAAAATTTTGAGGATATTCCTCAGAATATATATTTAAAAAAAAGAAAGATAGGTATTACTGCTGGAGCATCAACACCCGGGAGTATTATCGAGGAGGTTTTTACAACGATGGATGAAAAAATCAAAAACGAAGAAAACTTTGCCGAGCTGTTTGAACAGTATGGCAGCAAAACCCTGAACAATGGGGACATTATTGACGGAACTGTTGTTGAAGTTCGCGGTAATGAGGTTATTGTTGACTTAGGTGGATTTAAGTACAATGGTCAGTTAGCTCTTGACCAGCTTACAGATGATCCTTACCAGAAGACAACAGATCTTGTTAAGGAAGGAGATACAATCACAGTTTATGTTGTTGGCGTTAATGATGCTGAAGGTAAGGTTGTTCTTTCAAGAAAGAAGCTTGTTGCTATGGAAAGCTGGAACAAAATTAAGGCAGCATATGACAACGGTGATGTGTTAACTGCAAAAATTGTCAAGGTAGTTAAAGGAGGCGTTGTTGCATTAGCTGAGTCTTATCAGATATTTGTTCCTGCAAAGCAGATAGCTTTAAGATACATTCAGGATTTGGAGAGCCTTCTCAATACTGAGATAGATGTTAAGCTCATAGATATTGATGAGAAGAGAAAGCGTGTTGTAGGTTCTGCAAGAGTTCTCCTTGCTGCACAGAAGCAGGAAGTTGAAGATAAGTTCTGGGCAGAATGCGAAGTTGGTAAGGAATATACAGGTGCAGTTAAGTCATTGACATCATTTGGTGCTTTTGTTGACCTTGGCGGAGTTGACGGTCTTGTTCATATTTCAGAGCTTAGCTGGAACAAAATTAAGCACCCGTCAGAGGTTGTTAAAGAGGGCGATGTTCTTACAGTTTATGTTAAGGATATCAATGCTGAAACAAAGAAGATTTCATTAGGATTTAAGAAGGCAGAGGATAATCCTTGGGTAATCGCTCAGAACACATTACATGTTGATGATGTAGTTAAGTGTACAATTGTAAGAATTATGCCTTTCGGAGCATTTGCTCAGATTATGCCGAATATTGATGGTCTTATCCACATTTCACAGATTGCTGACAGAAGAATTGATAAGCCTGAGGATGTTTTAACAATCGGTGACGAGGTTGAGGCAAAGATTACAGAGATTAACTGGGAAACAAGGAAAATCAGCTTAAGCATCAGAGCTTTAATAGCTCCTGTTGTTAAGGAAGAGGTTAAAGAAGAGCCTGTTGAGGAAATTCCTGCTGATGAGGTTGTTCCTGTTGATATTGAAAAATTTATTGCAGAGGAAGCAGCTGCTGAGGCTGCAGAGGAAGTTGTTGAGGAACCTGCAGTTGAAGAAGTTGCAGAGGAAACAACAGACGCAGAATAATAAACAAGATACCCTCAGGGAAACTCCCTGGGGGTTTTTCTTTTGCCGTGATATATGAATTTTTAAAGAAAGTTCGTGTATTACGGTGTATTTTTTTACACAAAAGATAAGAATACATAACGGGAGAGTGATAAAATGAGAAAATTAAATAAAAAACTTATTGACGATTTTAAGAGGCATTTAATTGAAGAGGAGAGGACACAGACAACCATAGAAAAGTATGTAAGGGATATAAGCTTCTTTTATAAGTGGTGCAGAAATAATGAGATAACTAAGACAATAGTTTTAGAATACAAGCAGGTGCTTTGCCAAAAGTATGCACCAACAAGCGTAAATTCCATAATTTCATCAATTAACAGCTTTTTTGAATTTGCCGGGTGGCATGAGCTGAAAATAAAGACATTGAAAATTCAAAAGCAAATCTTTTTAAACAAGGACAAGGAGCTTACAAAACAGGAATATGAAAGACTTTTAAATGCAGCACGAAAAAAGGGAAATAAAAGACTGATGCTGATAATGCAGACAATTTGTTCATCGGGGATAAGGGTATCTGAATTAAAATTCGTAACCTGTGAGGCGGTTATCCGGGAATTTGCGGAAATAAAGAGTAAGGGGAAAATAAGACGTGTGTTTTTGCCAAAGTCATTGTGTGTGATTTTAAAAAGATATATACGTGAACAGAAGTTAACAGGTGGTTCGGTCTTTGTTTCCCGAACAGGAAAACCAATTGACCGTTCAAATATATGGTCGGATATGAAAAAACTATGTGATGAGGCAGCAGTTTTAAGGGAAAAGGTTTTTCCACATAATTTAAGACATTTGTTCGCCAGAACATTTTACACAATTGAAAAAGATATAGTCAGACTTGCAGATATACTCGGACATTCAAGCATAAATACAACACGTATTTATACAATGGAGACAGGCGAAATACATCAAAGGAAAATACAGAAATTAGGACTTGTGCATATTAAGTGCTGAAATAAAAAAACACATAATTCCAATTATGTGGTAAGATTTTAGAATTTGTTGAAATTGACGAATTAATTGTTATAATTTTATCAATTTTGGATACTAAATCAAGAAAACAGCATTCAAACAAGGCTAACTCGATGTTGTATTTTTGTGTTAGCTTTGATTTTAATGCCGTTATTTATGCAAATTGACAAAATTATTGAAATTGTTTATATTTTATTGACAAATTATGTAATTTGTACTATACTTAACGTAATATATATCCGTAATAAATGCTTTTTTCTTACCACATAATTGGAATTATGTTATATAGGC
>JAFQNU010000015.1 GCA_017420825.1 Clostridia bacterium | reverse complement strand
TGTCATAATCAAATTCTACAGTAACATCATTTTCGCCAAGAATCACTGAGTTTCTCATATCAATTGTGTTAACCGGTCCCTGTACTCTTGTATAAGCAGAATTTACCGTGTCTAATTCAATTGTATATACTATAAGACTGGTATCTGTTCCATCCTCTAATCCCAAAGTCATCCATAGTGATGTTCCATTTCTTAATTCCTTCCCCTCTGAATTAACATAAGGTTCGGAAATTTTAGTTTTATAAGATATACCAAAGCTGCCTTCATATGGTGTTTCAAAAGTCTTTCTAAGACTACCATAAGAACGAACTCCTGCACTTCGTTCCGTTTCACTTTCTTTTACAATTGTACAATAATCTGCATGACCTTCATTATCCCAGTTATTTGCCAAAGCTGTTGCTTTTGTAGCATTGTCCCAGTCGTTAAAGTTTTCTTCAAATACAGTTGTTCTTGTAATGTTTACTGTTTCAGCATGCGGAACTACTGCAAATCCTGCAGCAACTGCAAGTGCAAGCACTGAACTGATTAGTTTTTTCATTTTCATTGTTTTTTCCTCCTTTTATTTACCTTTTACCTTTTTTCGGCAAAAAGACATACAAAACGGATATCTTTAATACTCTTTTTGACGGAATTTGTGAGTTTCGGGCTTAAATTTTAATATTTATCCGTTTTTGTCCTCATACCTAAATCTATTGCTGAACAACAGCAGTTGCTGTTGAATCAGTTGAATTTAGCGAAATCTCTTTTGTTTCGCCATTAAACTCCACATAGCCAAGTTCAAGATTATCAATTTTGACCGTGCCATACGGAGTGGTTAATGTATAGCTGTTCTTACCTGCTGTCAAATCTCCCACAACATAAGTTTTTGTTTTAGGCGAGTATATTACATACACCATTGCTTCATCAATATTGGTAAGTGTACAATCACCTATTTTCACTTCGGCAGCCTGTGACTGGATAAGATTTTCCGATTTGAACACAGTCGGATTTTGTTTATAAAAGTCCGTCTTGTTCCAGTAGTAATAATCTTCGTCCGCCGTTTTTGCAAACATATGCTTACTGCTATCATCATAACAATACTGATATGCATTTTTATATGCCACACCATTTGCATAGCTTTCGGTTACGTACAGATTATCTGTATCAAAGCATAGCTTTAAGGTGTCTCCGCCGCTTGTATATTCAGTTGTCCATATATTGTTACTTTCCGAGGTTGTAAAGCTTGCACTTTCAATATGCTCTATAAAATCAGCTATTGACGCATACTCGCTCTTTTCGGCAATTTCAAATATATAACCGTTTCTTAAATCATGTCTTTGTGCCTCGGTAAAGTTTGAATAATACTCTATATCATCAAATGTTGCAAAATATTCTGTACCCGACTGAGTGACAGTGTCTTTTGCAAACAGGTCAAAGCCGCTTACTCCCGTAATCTCATCAGGTAAAGCCTTTGAATATGTGCTTGTGCCGTTTGAGTTTTCAAGAGTTATTGTTAAAAGCTTATTCCTTATGTCAACATCAATGTTGATATTGTTATCTTTTGCAGTTTTTAGCTCTGACGGATAGATTTCTGTCCATGGACTATTCTTTTCAACCGGCCAAAATCCCATTGCATATTCGGTTATCTTTATAAAAGTCCCATCATTTTTTCTGATATAGAGAAGATTACCAAGGTCTGAAAGCTGCAGATAGAGCCTATATGGGGCAGATTCCTTAGAATTATCAAGAGAAATCCATAATCCGTTTGCAACCGTTCCGCTATCACCATAGGTTTCTGATACAGTACCGTTATAATTAATATTAAAATGCTCTGTATAAGGTGTATCAAATGTTTTTCCTATAGCTCCGCCACTTCTGATTGCTATGCTCTTATCTCCCGTGCCTTCCTCAACTATCTTTATCTGTCCGCCATTTGCTCCTCCTGTATATCCATACTCCGATGCTTTAGCAGGCGTGATATCTGAGGTGGTCCATTTATCAAAATTTTCTTTTCTCAGTGTTGAGAGTGTATCAAACGAATTATTAAAAAGATTAATAGAATACACACTATTTACCTGGGTTGTTCCACCCTCAACCTGTGTGTTATTCTCAACATCGGCTGTAAAGTCTCTTATCTCAACCTTTTCGGCATTTAATGGAATTATTGCACCATATATGCTCTTATCCTCTATGTAGATATTTCCTCTCGGATTTTCGGCAGTATACGGAAAATTATTAAGCTTTGCTCTTAATTCCCTATTACCGTCTGTTGTTATAATTTCTTCATCGCAAATCTTCTTTCCGTCAACATATATTTTTGTATCATCGGGATGACTGATATATATTGATGTTCCCATATTATAAAAATCAAGTCCCTTTGTGTAATCCTCAACACCAAGGTTTACCGCAAGCTTTTCATCTGTAACCTTACCAGGATACGAATAAACGATTGCTTTATTCTTATACTGCGCTGTTGCTGATAACCCTTGCTCAACCGGTGTAAAGTAACCACTTGTGGAATCAGATTTTATGGTTTCTCTTCCTATGTCATATCTGTAATATGAGAAGAGTGTCGGAATGTCTGATAAACTGTCAGGTGTATCATCTCTTGACCAACGTGCCAAAAATGTTGTTTCCTGTCCTCTTAGTCCCGGTATATACCATGGTGTTTCAGGTGCAGAACCCATTGAATAGCTGTCTGTCATATATCCTACTGTTTCAGCATGCTTAAATCTTGGTTCATTACCATTCATTGATGTTTCAAGAAACTGATTTCCCGCATCAACTAAATATGCGTCTTTTGTCGCTATTCTTCTGTATGTCATATTAATGTCCTGCGGATATTCCTTGTCATATGCTATACTTTCTATATAATCGGGCAGCTTGTGAGTCGCCGATGCAAGCTGTGGATAGAAGAATGTGTAGCTGGTTGCCTCATCATTCTGCCAATATCCCTCCCGTGTAGACAAGCCGTATAGCATCAACGGCATACTCTGTTTTATTGTAATTCCACTTGCAAGATTAAAGCCTGAACGTGCGTGAGGGGCAATAGCCGTTACCGTCTGAGGGTGATACAAAACTGCCTGCTCTGCACTCATGCGGTTTAAAATCAACTCTGCTTTTGCCTTATTCTCTGAGCCTTCGGGTAAAAGGTCAGCTAAAGCTAAAACATATGCCCACACAACAGCACCGTAATTCTGCGAATTATATTCTTCTATTGATGTTCCTGATATGGCTGTTGACGCAACCATTTTATCCAGAATATCAGTACAGGTTGCCAATACCTCTTGCGGACTCTCTCCCTCTGCTGCATTTGCTGCCTCTTCCTCATCATCAAGGAATGCATATGCATAGAATATACCTCTTACAAGTCCGTCATATACCTGGTTATGATTGTTACCTAATCTTCCAAGTGTTCCGCTATACCATTTAAAGCCCTGTTTATTCCTGTTCTCAAACTCTGCCCTAAAGGTTGATTTAAGGTTAGCTTTTGCCGTATCACTCAATAAATGACCATATTTAAAATACATATAATATTGAGAAACGTCGGTAAATGCGTGCTGACTTTCTGCTTTACTTGCGATTAGCTCTTCTGCTCTTTCTATATTACCTGTACGGATATAATACAGTGCATTCTGGTTTGCCACCTGCGTACCGTCAGGAAATTTTACTGCGGCGGCATTTGCAAGATCTAAAAGATTTTGCTCCTTTTCCTCATGACTTCCAGCCATATACCACGAACCATGTGTTCCGATATTCTTTTCATACTTGCTTCTTCTTAAGTACTTTGTTCCGTCAGGGGTTTCCCTTTCGTATAATTCAACATTTTCCTCATCTAATATCTCAGTATTTGAAAGCTCTGAAAAATCAAATCCCGAACCTGAATTAGCTCTCTCATAATTATATAAAAGCTCTTTTCCCTTTTCAGATACCTCGTCAAGCTTATCTGCATAAGCTACTCCACTTGTTAGTGGCGTAAAGCTTCCTTCATTCCACAAAAATGACTTAAGTGTATCTCCATCACCAACATTTACGCTCACTGATTGTTCCGCTTTCTTCACCACGCTGATAAGCTTATCGTTTTTATATACAGCAGCCGCAAGGAATGCTCCACTCGGTAAGGGTGATACAGATTTTATGGTAACTTCTCCTGCATTATAAATATTTTCTGTCACGAAACCGTCTTTTTCAATATCTACCTCATAATAATGACTGATTTTTACATTCCTTACAGATGCACGTTCAAATACCATTTTATAAACATCTGTCCCCCATGGTGTAAATGGTATATTTTCGAAGGCTTCACCATCAACGCTATATTCCGCACATTGGTTATCCATGTCAATTCTGACAACATAATCATGCCATTCGTCTGTTTCTCTCCTCAACAGCTTCATAAGGGTGACACCGTTTGCTCCACCTGCCGTATCTCCATCCTGATGATTAATACTGACAACTCCCGATTCTCTGATATATATTGCACTTCGTGGTGTGCCTATCGTATTCATAAAATCCACTGCTGAATCTCCGCTGTTTCTTTTGAGACTGAACTCAGCCTCTATCACTCCCGAAGTATAGGCTTGTGGGAAAAATATATGTGCATACCATGTCCCGTCAACACTCATTACACCATCAGAAAAACTTACAGTAGTATGCACATCAGAATTGTAATTACTCGTTTTGTGCTTCTCATGAGCTATGCTGTTTGATATTCTCCAGCCTGCAGAGGAGGATAAATCCCCCTCATACAGTGTCTGTGCATTAACTGTTATCATACCGAGAGTTAGAATAAGACTTAAAATTCCAACTATTGAAATTCTTTTCATAATCCTATCTCCTATCTTACAAGTACTATAATTTGTCCGATACCATTATACAGTCTTATAAACAAATCATCTCCCTCGGTAATTTCACCAACCGATCCGGTCATAAGTGTTTCTCTTTCACTGTCATATATCCACACATATTTTCCGTTTACATCATATGCAGCCGCAAGAGGCTGGTCATATAAAAGATTTACAAGCATCTCACCATTATCTATTGAGAAATAAGCTCCATCTGACGCAACAACCTTACCATACTGGAGCATATTTGTTGCATCAACATTATAATTAGGAGTCATTGTTTCAGGCTCTGTTGCTCTGAACATTATTCTCCATGTCAACATATTTCCATATGAATCTACGGCAAAGTTTAATAAGTCTCCTGGTACAAGCCTTTCCGGGTCAACCGGTCCGTAACCAAATGTTGTATCTGTATCATATTCGAGTGTTTCTGCATTTGCAAGCACAGGTGCCACATCTCCGTAAAACTCAAACTGATAACACAGTTCATCATCCTCATTTAATACTTGTTTAACATCCTTTACAAAGCCTGTCATTACTTTACCGCCACTGTTATAAACTCCTGCTACCGTTGCTCCTTTTCGCTCAATTACCACCACAGACGCATTTCCCAGCTCATCTATATCATAAATCTTCGCTCCCGGTGCCACAGAGCCTGATGTGTTAAAGTAACTCATACCCACAGCTCTGTATTTTCTTGTGTCCTTTAAATCGGCAGGAATATCAAAGAATACCGTTTTATCAGAAGCACCATAAGTATAGGTATAACGTCCTCCCTGTCTGAAGTAGTTTCTCCATACATATGAGTCAACCTGAGTTACATAGTCAAGACTGAATAC
>JAFQNU010000099.1 GCA_017420825.1 Clostridia bacterium | reverse complement strand
TTTTTAATAACTCTATATTTTTAATCTTTTCTGTATTGTATATTTCTATCTGTTTTGGAGCGATTGAAATTAGAACATCAAGTAATGTATCGTCATCTACACTCATTTTAAATATCTCACGCTCAGAATGATCTTTTATAATGTAATTTTCATTTTCAACCAGTATTTTAATTTTATCTACATATGGTTGTTGCATATTAACATAAAGAGATATATAATTCAAAAGCATCGTATAATTCTCTCTAAAATAATTTTTTTTCATTTCCGATGTTTTATACATATGAATATTCCCTCCGTACTTCAATATTTTATCTTCACCACCCCGAACATTTGTTCTGGGTAATCGGAATAATACTTCCAATATCAACAGGTTTGCTATCAGTCAAATTACATACATCAACATGGTGTTTTTGGCAAAAATCAATGAATTTATATCCATCTGTACATAGTGTAATATCACCATTAACAGCCAAAATATTTTTACTTATTTTACCACATATACCACCAACTAATCCGTTGTTTAATCCATTTAATACTATATCATGAGGATTAAAGTATAATACATCCATAATATTTTCGCACGATTTATAAATCTTAATATCAGATGTTATAACAGCTTTTTCTGTAATTGGACATATTGAACATTTTGAATACCCCTGTTTTACATTTATTAATTTTACACCTATCTTTTCGTAATATTCATATATTTTCGAATCTGTATATTTAAAATTATGGAAAACGAAATCACCAACACGACATATATTATATGCAATATCAAATGGGTATTCAGCTTTAACAGCAACTTTACCAGAAATTAATCTCACATCCTGTAACATATTTCTGTAATAATCATAAACCGTCGGCTCACAAACAAATATATCTTTTTCTAAATGATGAATTTGCATATCAGCATGTGATGAAACAGCTTCATATAACCTATTAATTCTTTTTGTTAATATTACCTCTATTCCCTTTTGGTTTAATTTTTTTAATGCTGCTTTAGATATTTTATAATCTGCAATAACTTTATTTACAGACTTTTCAGGCAAATTTGATATAGAAATATATTCATAAGTTAACATAATATTTTTATTGTAACCCTTTCTCAAAAAACATCATACAAAATCTCATTAAAACAGATGTGCCTATTTCAATGCAGTTTTCATCAACATTAAACCATGCGCTATGAAGAGGTTTATTAATTATTTCATTTCCTGCGCCAAGTTTAAAATAAACAGATGGAATTATATCTGAAAAATAAGAAAAATCATCACCTGTCATAGAAGCCTTTTCTTGTTCCTTTATACACAATCCAAGATTTTCTGCAGTTTGTATCAGTAAATTATTCATACTTGTATCATTAATGACCGGAGGATATAGTTTATTGAATACGAACTCATACTTACAATTAAACTTTTTGCATATAGATTGAGTTATTTCAAAAAGCTTTGTTTCAATATGTTTTCTTGTTTCGTTGTTAATGGAACGTGCCGTCCCCAAAATTTCTACACTATCAGGAATAACATTGCTTGACGTGCCTCCATTAATTTTGCAAACAGAAACAACGCAGTTTTCCGCATATTTAAAGTCTTGAGTAATTATATATGCAAGATATGATGCACATTCAACAGGATTGATACATAATTCAGGGCAAGCGCCATGTCCGCCTTTGCCTGTCACAATAATTTTAAAATCATCAGGTGATGCCATAATAGAACCTTTTCTGAATAGTAATGTACCCACTTCCTCACATGGCTCTACATGCAGAGCGATAGCAGCATCCACTTTCGGATTTTCCAGAATACCATTATCTATCATTCTCTTCGCTCCGCCATTACCTTCTTCTGCCGGTTGAAACGCAACAACAATATTTCCTCTAAAATCTATTTCTTTTGCCAATATACAGACACCCAAAGCACATGCAATATGAACATCGTGTCCACAGGCATGCATTATACCGCCATGTGTCGATTTATAATCAACATCATTCATTTCATTAATAGGCAGAGCGTCAATATCAGCCCGTATAAGAATAGTTTTTCCATCTCCGAGACTACCTTTAATATGTGCAACTAATCCCGTGTCTAAGACATGCTTATAAGGTATCTGATATTTCCTTAGTATATTTTCAATATAATTACAGGTCATGTATTCCTCGTTTTCAAGCTCCGGAATTGCATGAAGGTCTCGTCTGATTTTTATGAGTTCATCTATTATTTCTTTAGTATATTCTCTTATCATATAATCACCTTATCATATCTTTAAATTCTTTTTCATTCAATACTTTGATGTCAAGCTTTATAGCTTTATCAAGTTTACTCCCTGCCTCTTCTCCTGCTAACACATAATCAGTTTTCTTAGAGACACTTGACGATGTTTTTCCACCCATACTCTCAATTATGTCAGAGGCTTCTTTGCGTGTAAATTCAGATAATGTACCTGTTAAGACAAAAACCTTGCCATCAAATCTTAAATCCAGCTGTGAATTATCTGTTATTTCTCTTGTATTAACCCCGGCTTTTTTTAATCTGTTAATAAATTCAACATTATCAACATCCGAAAAATATTCAATTACACTATTAGCCATTATATCCCCAAAATCATCAAGTCCAATAAGTTCATCATGTGTAGTTGAAATAAGATTATCAATATTTTTGTAATGTTTTGCAAGAGTTTTTGCCGCCCTCTCGCCGATGTGTCTTATACCTAATGCATTAATCAATCTGTGAAGTTGATTGTTTTTTGAGTTTTCTAATGCATCAATGAGATTTTGAGCTGATTTATCCCCCATCTTGTCCATTTGAGCTATATTACCTTTATCAATAAAATATAAATCAGATGCGTCATTAATAAGTTTTTTATCCAAAAGTTGTTCAATTATAGATGGTCCGAGACCTTCTATGTCCATTGCATTTCTTGATACAAAATGAATTATATTTCTTAGTCTTTGTGCCGGACAGTTTTGCCCTGTACATCTATATGCACTATCCCCGCTTTCTCTGATTACATGTGCACCACACTCAGGACAAAATTCCGGCATAACAAAATCCAATTCACTACCATCTCGTTTGTCGGTTAAAACTTCAACCACCTCAGGAATAATATCGCCTGCCTTCTGAATTATGACAGTATCACCGATTTTAATATCCTTTTCGACTATATAATCCATGTTATGCAGTGTTGCACGTGAAACAAGCGTGCCGGCACACCTCACAGGTGTTAAATGTGCTAATGGAGTCAAAACACCTGTCCTTCCTATCTGAATAATAATATTCTCAATTTTTGTTGTCTTTTTTTCGGCTGGAAATTTATATGCTATTGCCCATTTAGGGTATTTGGATGTCGATCCTAATTCGTTTCTTTGTGAAAAGTTATTTACCTTTACAACAGCACCGTCGATGTCAAAATATAGCTCTCCTCTTCCCTCACCAATTTTCATTATTTCATCATAAGTTTGTGAAATATCTGAAAATGTCTTGTCGTTTAAAATAACTTTAAATCCTTGTTTTTTTAAAAATTTTAAGCCTTCTATATGTGAAGTTATTTCCCTTCCCACTATTTGTTGGATATTAAAAACGAATATGTCTAAATTTCTTTGAGCTGTTATTTTTGAATCAAGCTGACGGAGAGATCCTG
>JAFQNU010000014.1 GCA_017420825.1 Clostridia bacterium | reverse complement strand
TCTTTTCTGAGAGTATCATCGTTATAAAGCACTCCATTATGAGCAAAAGCAAATGATTTATCTGCATATCCCATAAAAGGATGATTGTTCCAGTTAAACCTCTGATTTCCCTGTGTTGTAAGCCTGGTATGTCCCATTACTGCCCTTGTGTTTTCAGGAAAACTGAATTTCAGCTTATGAGCAGGTTTAGGTCTTTTATAGATTGTAATCTTGTTATTCTTTACATATGAAATCCCCGCAGCATCTGTACCTCTTTCCTCAGATGCATTAGCAAGCTCCTGTGTAAGCTTAGTTAATAGCTTATGAGGTATAATTCCTTTTGTATCAAGCCAACCAAATAATGCACACATATTATATATCCTCCTCTGTATTAATTCTTTCATTGATATAAAGACTTCGTTCTTTCAGATACTGGATAAGCTCAGTATCATTAATGTCAGATACAAATTCAGACCATGAAAGCTTCTGAATCTCATCATCAGACATAAAAACAGCCGCATTACATATCTCATTTACGAGTTGTAATGCGGCTATTAATGTATTATGCTTTAATGTACCTCTGAATAATCTGAACTCTATCGTACTGTAATTACATAGATTTACAGCAGCGTATCTTCCGTAATTACCTTTCTTTGCTTTATCGAGTATAGCTCGTGGAGTATTCTCATATCCGTATCTGCTTGCCCATCTGCTCATTGTAGCTTCACTTCTACGTGAAAATTTCAAAAGCTCATTCCAATGCATTTCTACAAAATAAAGAATTCTTGATATTATAGATTCCTGTTCATCGTAATTATCACTAAGGCTGTTTCTGTTTACATGAATATGAAGTCCACAGGTACTTGTTTGATGAGAACGATATCCAAGAGCTATAGCTCTTTTCATTATTCTTTCCCAACAAAAGTGTTTATGATAATCAAGTGTCATTGGATGTGTTACAATCTCCATGCCGTCATTAAGGCTTCCGTCTGATTTTATGTAGATATGCTCTTTATCTTCATTGGCAATTTCAAGAAGCTCATCTGCGTAATCGCAATCACGTCCTCCGATATCTATTTCAAGCTCAACTCCGAAATATCGCGAGTCAGAGCCATAGAATATTGGTTCAGGTTTATAGCTGTATTCTTTTATAGATGAATTCTCACTGCATATATCATGATAACATTCGGAGCAATAATCAGAATCATTATAATGATAAGCATCATCTATATGCATTAAGGATTCGCATGACTGACAGCGGGTATAATAATTATCATAACAATGCTGACATAGATTAGTATATTCATCTCCATATGAATCAGAATCCCAGACAGTAGCACCGCATCTGTCACAGGTGCAGCAGTAACGTTCTATACATTCGGAACATACAATTTGTCCGTTTACTGTGCTGTAATCATCATCTTCAATGATTTCTCCGCATTTTGAGCATATTATTTTTTCTTCCATTTTCTTTTCCTCCGTATTAATATTCATCCGCTAAAAGCATAGTTGAATGATCTCCGTCATCAATTACATAAACTTTCTCGGTAATTGGTGTTTCTGACGGAATAAGGTATTCCTTTTTATACTCAGGCTCCTCTGATGTGTGTGTTATTCTTTGGAATGAATCAATCACACTAAGATTAAACACTTGCAGATAATCTTTCGGCTCTGACAGATTATCAATACAATCCCACATAAAAAACTGGAGTTCAAGAGAGATATTCTCCTGAACTCCTTTTGTAATATATCGATTTGAATTAAACATACATGCTCCTTTCAGAAATCAAGTCCTGTAAGAAGAGATAATACTAATCTTACCTGATTTGAAGTATTTCTTCCTATAGCACACCAATTGGCAAAGCTTTCACAGTTATTGAAGATTAGGTTATATGAACTTTCACCAAGCCTCATATATGCTCGGCTTACTGTAAGATTGAAGTCCTGTTCCTCATGGTGTACCTCTTCAACAGTTACTCCGTTTTCAAATTCGTACAGTGGGGACATTACTATACCTTCGGATTTATAGTGAACAACCTGTCCGTCGCCGACATAAATACCATGATGATAATAACACCCTCGCCATACTCTTATATGACTTCCATACTGCATAAAAATCTCCTTTCATTTTTTTGATAATTTCTTATTATTATCTACTATAATGATATATAAATGAAAGGATTGAAAGTACGGAATAAAGCCAAACAATCTAATAAATAGAATAATAATCAAAAGGGGTGTATTATAATGTATGAATCATTTTCAGAAGAAATATTAACTGTGGAAGAGTTTGCAGAACTATTATATATAGGTAGAAACACTGCATACAAAATTCTTAACAGTGGAGAAATCAGAGCCTTTAAAATAGGTAAATCATGGAAGATACCTAAGGACGCTGTATCTGAATACATACTCAGAAAATCGAGGAGGAATCTAACTGACAACTGAAACGACATAAGATTTAGGAGAAAAATGAAATTTCACGCTGCACTCTATCTGTCGATGCAG
>JAFQNU010000098.1 GCA_017420825.1 Clostridia bacterium | reverse complement strand
GTCAGGAGGAATTCAGACCACAGGAAATTATCCCGGTGCGGCAAGGAATGCGGATGAGCTACGTTCTGATATTGAGACAGCAATGAAATTTATTCCTGGTGAGATAAAAGTAAATCTGCATGCAAATTATCAGGAATCTGATAAGTTTGTTGATAGAAATGAAATTACACCTGAACAGTTTAAAAATTGGGTACAGTGGGCAAAAGAGAAGAATATAGGACTTGATTTTAAACCCACATATTTTTCACATCCGTTGAGTGAGGGCGGAACGCTTTCAAATAAGGATGAGGGTATTCGTAAATTCTGGATTGAGCATGGAATTGCATCAAGAAAAATAGGCGAATATTTTTATAAAGAGACAGGGAAAACCTGTGTAATCAATCACTGGACACCTGATGGTGATAAGGAATTTCCAATAGATACACTCTCGCCAAGATTAAGATTGAAGGATAGCTATGACAAGATATTTGAGGCAACAAAAGATGTTGTTGGTGTTATGGACGGCATTGAATCAAAGGTGTTTGGAATAGGTGCAGAAAGCTACACAGTAGGCTCTCATGAATTCTGTATGGGTTATGTTATGAGCAAAAATAAAGACCATATTATAATGACATTAGATACTGGCCATTTCCATCCGACAGAGGTTGTTTCGGCAAAATTGGGTGCAATATACGCATTTTCAGATAACATTTTATTGCACGTTTCAAGACCTGTACGTTGGGATTCAGACCATGTTGTTGCATTTGATGATGAAACAAAAGCAATCATGGAGGAGCTTGCAAGAATGGATAAATTTAATTCTACATATATTGCAACAGACTTCTTTGATGCGTCAATAAACAGAATTTCAGCATGGGTTATTGGAATGAGAAATACTAAAAAGGCAATATTAAATGCACTTCTGCAGCCTGTAGAGCTGATGAAAAAGCTTGAGGCTGACGGTGATGTTAGCGGCAGACTTGCCTTTATACAACAGTTTAAAGCTTCTCCGGTTGAGCTTGTGTGGGATTATTATTGCATGAAAAATAATAAGTGTGCAGGTATTGAGTGGCTTGATGAGGTAAGGGCATACGAAAAGAATGTGTTAATAAACAGATAAAAATGTAAGGTGGACAGATTTAATCTGTCCGCCTTTTTAAATAAGCTTTTTATCATAATTTATCCTGACTGTGCATATAATGAATAGTGGAGAATTTTAACATAAGAGGGAGACAGAAACATTATGAAAAAGCTGGTATTTTTTTCGGGAATTATTTTTTTGGTTTTAATTTTATCGGGTAACAGAATTGAAAAACATTCAGATTTTAAAACAGAAATATATTATGTAGATCACTCAATGCTGAGATTAATACCTGTGGATTATAATGTGATTAACAGTACAAAGGAAAAAGCGGCAAAAAAGATAATAGAAACAATAATAGAGGGTCAGGATTATAACAGGAAAATTCTGCGGGTTATTCCTGATGTGAAAAATTGTATTGGAGTAAAAATAAAGGATAGAACAGCCTATGTTGATTTAAAAAAAGATTTTCAGATAAATTTTACGGAAAATAAAAATCATCAGCTGCTTGCAATATATTCGATTGTAAATTCTCTTACATCAATTGACGGAGTAGACAACGTAGAATTTCTGATAGACGGAGAAAAAAAGAAGATAAATTATGGCGGTATAGATATGAGAGAGG
>JAFQNU010000097.1 GCA_017420825.1 Clostridia bacterium | reverse complement strand
TATTTTTGTGTTTACAAACAGTGCAGGCATTGCCTCCTTTTCAGGCTCAGTATAAAAGGACCAGCCAATATGCATTCCTGAATATGTACAATCGGAAATTTCGTTATAAATAACATCTGTATCATTAGGCATTCCCAGGGACAGCCCTACCCCTGAGTAATACTCCTGTGCACATCTGGTTATACGATTGCTTACCACATCACAGTTAACTATCTTCTCCCTTTCATCTGTAACCGTTCTGTATTCCATTCCGACTCCGCCGATAACTATTCCTGTACCCGAAACATCATAAACATTGTTTCCGATTATCAGACAATTATGAGAACCCTTATCAATGAACAATCCGTTACTTCCGAGATTTTCAAACGAGCATTCACGAAACTCTATTCTGTCTGCCCAGCTCACACTAACTGCTGCCAACGGCATTTCATCATACCGTCCGGAACCGTTATCCTCTCTTATACCATTACTTTGAGAATCAGCAAATCCGTTATCGGTTTCCGGTCTTAGCCATGTAGTACCCCTGAAGGTAATTCCTTTAAATGAAATATCTCCAATCGGCTTATCATGTGTTCCCTCAATTTTAAACAACTCCTCAACCACACCTGCCGTTATATTTAAGGAATTTATATCCTCTCCATCGTGCGGCTTATAATAAAAGCTTTCCTCATCAAGATACCATTCACCGCTTTTATCGAGTAATTCGTAGGCATTTTCCATATACGCAGGACCTTTGGCAATACTCATGTGATTTTTATTCCTGTTAAAATACCATGCCGGCTGCTTTAATGTTATTACTGTTTTATCACCAATCTTCTCTGCTTTGTGAATTTTTACTCTCGGTGCCCACCAGCCCGGGTCAATAAATACCAGCTCAACCCTATCAAGATTTTTCCAGTTTAAAAAATAATCATCATCTGTTGTAAGACCATTATCATCAACTGTAACATTATTGAATAATCCGTGAAAATTATCGGTATTAATTTCTGTTCTTGCTCTGTTTGCTCTTTCACCGTTTACATATAACGAACGTGTTTTAATGCCTTGAGACGGAGCACGGTAAATATTTTTTTCTTCATCATAAAGCTCCCACCCGCTTATCACATTCTCTCCACTGATTACAGGCTTTTCACCTTCATATGCACGATAAATTATTCTGTAACCGTTGCTTGCAGAATCCTGTGAGTTCAGGGAAAACTGTGAGGTCGTAACATCAATTGTTTCTCTTAACTCTCTTGGTGTTTCTCCGTCAACCTCTTTATTTATCGGTTTATCATACAGCTTATATGGTCTTGTTGACCTTGCTTCAGTGTAAATGCCGTCTCTTAACACAACCTCAATATCACCGGTCATATTCCTGTTTATCTCTCTCACCTTTTTCTGCGCTGCAATCAAGGTTTTTAACGGTTTTTCCAGGGTTGCGGGATTTTCGTCACTGCCGTTAACGGAGTCAACATAAATTGTTGCCATTATATTTTCGTTCTTGTAATTATAAAGAGGGTGTGTTACTGACGGTACAGCTTCAATTCTCTGTTTTACCACCGACAAATACTGTTCCCCGTCTTTATTATCGACATACTCTACACTCTTAAAAACTCCAAGCTGTGCTGTACTGTTATTATCCTTACCTGCCGATACAAGTCTGATGTTAACAGTTGAAGCTGACAGCAGCTTGACACTCCCAAGCACAAAGGTTTTTTCTTCAATATACTCGTTATACAGATTGATTTTATCTGTTTTTTCTTCACCGTCAATGAAAACCGAAAAAATCCCCCTGTTGTCTCCTGTCACAGCATTTAAAATTAATGTATGGCTTCCCTTTTCTACCGGTATATTAAACTCAATCAAACCGTCCTGATAAGGAGTTACAAAAAGATTTTCTACTCCATACGCTGACCTTATTAGCTCACCCTGTGCGTTATTATACACTATATCAAGCTCATTAAACCCAAAAGAGCTTTTTATTTCCTCGGCTAATACCTGAGTTTGCATACACATTATGAGCGCCACAGCAATTGAAATTAGTTTTTTTATACTGCCCAATCTCCTCACCCCATTTTATCTCAAATATACATCATTAGTGTACGGAATAACTATACCATTTTCACTTACGCAGACAAATATTCTCACAAAATCATCAGAATTTGCCTTTACTTCTATATTTTTTATCGTTGCCTTTTTTGTCTTGTATGCCTCAACGCTAACCGGACCGGAATATATGTTTTTCAGCACCTTATATCCGTTAATATTCTGATAATATCCTGCAATCAATATGATGTCGGTATCATTTTTTGTATAATTCCCGATATCACATTCAATATTTATGTTCAGAAGCTCTAAAGGCATTTCCTCTATTTTATTATTCTCACTGTCCAGCATGACAGGCTGTGAAATTATTAATCCTTCACTTTTATGTGTCAGCTTTATCTGCGACAGCATCAGTGTTTTCCCACCGTCATCGCCAACACATTCAAAAACAATGCTTTTTCTCCCTGATGTTATCATCACATCACCATAATTTACACTACCCCATGTTGTAATCTGAGAATGGTCCTGTTCTCCCACCAAAGCTCCATCAACATACAGCTTATATATACCTCTGTCTGCACCGCCCTTTATAAATATTTCAACATTATAATTACCGTAATGCCCCAAATCGGTATAAAC
>JAFQNU010000013.1 GCA_017420825.1 Clostridia bacterium | reverse complement strand
GGGTTGCTATTATCACAGAACAGCAGAAAATGACGTTGCTAGAGTAGAGGACAGAACTTTTATTTGTACACCTACAAAGGAAGAGGCTGGTCCTATAAATAACTGGATGGATCCGGCTGAAATGTATGCAAAATTAAAGGCATTATATAACGGTTCTATGAAGGGAAGAACAATGTATGTAATTCCTTACTCAATGGGACCTGTAGGCTCACCTTTCTCAAAGATTGGTATTGAGTTGACAGACAGTATCTATGTTGTTTTAAATATGGCTATAATGACAAGAGTCGGAAAAGCAGTTATAGATGAACTTGGTGATAAGACAGATTTTGTTAAGTGCTTACATGCTAAGAAGGACGTTGACCCGGAGGAAAGATATATAGTTCAGTTCCCACAGGATTCAACAATCTGGTCTATAAATTCAGCATACGGCGGTAACGTATTGTTAGGTAAAAAGTGTTTTGCGTTAAGAATTGCTTCATATCTTGGTATGAAGGAAGGCTGGATGGCTGAGCACATGTTAATACTCGGTCTTGAAAATCCACAGGGAGAGGTTAAGTACATTTGTGCTGCATTCCCGTCAGCTTGCGGAAAGACAAATCTTGCAATGCTTATCCCACCTGAATATCTTGCTAAAAAGGGATATAAGGTATGGACAGTTGGCGATGATATTTCATGGTTAAGAATTGGTCCTGATGGCAGATTATACGCAATCAATCCCGAAGCAGGTTTCTTTGGAGTTGCTCCCGGAACAAGCGTTAAAACAAACTTTAATGCTCTTGAGGCAACTAAGAAGAATACAATATTCACTAATGTTGCAATTAATAAGGCAGATAATACTGTTTGGTGGGAAGGTCTTGATAAGAATCCTCCTGTTGATGCAATTGAATGGAAGGGGGCAGAGGTTAACGGCAAGGAGTACACAGAAGCTGGAAATAAGCTTGCTCATCCGAACTCAAGATTTACAGCTCCTGCAGTTAACTGTCCATGTATTTCTAAAGAATTTGAAAATCCTGCAGGTGTTCCTGTAAGTGCAATTGTATTCGGCGGAAGACGTG
Organism: Clostridia bacterium; assembly: GCA_017420825.1. Taxonomy (GTDB): domain Bacteria; phylum Bacillota; class Clostridia; order UBA1381; family UBA1381; genus RGIG1988. The sequence goes on along the minus strand of JAFQNU010000013.1, from coordinate 7,838 downwards.
CAAAAACTGCTCCGTTGGTATATCAGGCAAGAGACTGGCAGCATGGTGTATTTATTGGTGCTACTATGGCGTCAGAGACAACAGCAGCAGCGGCAGGTGCAGTTGGAGTTGTAAGACGTGACCCGATGGCTATGAAACCGTTTGTTGGTTATAATATGGCTGATTACTTCGCACATTGGCTTGAAATGGGCAAGAAGATGGATGCAGATAAGGCTCCGAAGATATTCCATGTTAACTGGTTCAGACAGGACGAAAACGGTAACTTTATGTGGCCGGGATTTGGTGATAACATGAGAGTTCTTCTCTGGATACTTGACAGATGTGAGGGTAAGGCTGATGCTGTTGACAGTGCAATAGGATATTTGCCTACTCATATTGATACAACTGACCTTGATGTAAGTGATGAGATTATGAATGAATTGTTGAGCGTTGACAAAGAAGTTTGGCTTGAAGATGTTGCAAATCAGAAGGAGTATTTTGCTCAGTTTGGTGACAGACTTCCAAAGGAAATCACCGAAGAGCTTAATAAGCTTGAAGCTAATCTTAATAGATAATTAATATGAGCTGTCTTATAAAAGACAGCTCATAATTTTTTATTCAACTGTTACAGATTTTGCAAGATTTCTCGGTTTATCAATATCACAGCCTTTTTGTAGTGCTGCATAGTATGCAAGATATTGTGCAGGGACTACCATTACAAGCGGTGTCAGCATTTCATGAACATCATTTACAATAATATTATCTTTCTGAGAGCTTAGTGACTTGGTGGATATTGTGAGAACATGAGCACCTCTTGATTTAACCTCTTTTATATTACTTCTCGTGTTCAAATTAATATTTTCCTGAGAAATTATCGAAATTACAGGGGTGTTATTCTCAATTAAAGCTATTGTTCCGTGCTTTAATTCTCCTGCAGCAAAACCTTCAGTCTGAATATAGGAAATTTCTTTGAGCTTTAGTGAAGCTTCAAGACATACATAATAATCAAGTGCTCTGCCTATATAGAAGCAGTTTCTTGCTCCTGTTAAATAATCTCGGGCTAAAAGTGAATATTTGTCTCTGTCTGTACAAAGTGCCTCGATTACATTTGAAACCTTTGAAAGTTCATAGTTCAGATTAATATTAATAGTGTTCTTAATTTGTGATGCAAGAAGTGCTAAAACGGCTATTTGCGCCGTATATGCCTTTGTTGATGCAACAGCAATTTCAGGACCTGCATATAAAAGTAAGGTATGGTCTGCTTCGCGCGAAAGAGTAGAGCCATTAACGTTTGTTATTGTAAGAGTTTTAAATCCCATTTCCTTAACCTTTACCAAAACCGCACGACAGTCGGCTGTTTCGCCACTTTGAGAAATAAATATAAACATAGGTTTTTTTGATAAAAGAGGCATATTATATACAAACTCACTTGCTATACATGCTTCTGTCGGAACATTAGCAATGTGTTCAATGAGTTGTTTTCCTACAATACCTGCATGATAACTTGTTCCGCATGCTACAATATATATTTTATCACAAGCTCTTATATCTTCAATAATTTTTGTGTCTATTTCGAGTTCACCTGTATTCTTTGAATATTCCTTTAATATTCTTCTTATAACAGCAGGTTGCTCCTCGATTTCTTTTAACATATAGTGAGGATAAGTTCCTTTTTCGGTATCTGAAACATCAAGCTCAGCCTTGTAGGTATCTCTTTCTATTTTTTGACCGTATCCGGTGTAAATCTCCACACCTTTACAGCTAAGGATTGCATATTCCTTATCATTTATTTCGTAAAATTGTGATGTTTTTGAAATCATAGCCATGGCATCTGAGCCAATCATATTGAAATCATCACCATGACCGATTAAAAGAGGTGATTTATTTTTTACAGCATATAATAAATCAGGTTCATTTTTATCAATTATTGCGAGTGCATATGACCCTTCAAGTTCAGATATAATGTGCTGAATTGCAACAGGTGTTGTTTCCCCTGAATCTGTAAATTTTTGTAAAAGGTGAGCAATTACCTCGGTATCTGTATCACTTAAAAATTCGGTATCCTTTAAATAATGATGGCGCAGAGCCTCTTCGTTTTCTATTATTCCATTGTGTACAATTATAAATCTTTCACTAAAATGCGGATGTGCATTTGCCTTTGTGGGTTTTCCGTGGGTTGCCCATCTTGTATGTCCTATACCCTTAGTTCCTTTTAGTGCATCGCCACCTGAAATTTTATCTGACAAGTTTAAGAGCTTGCCAACTGCTTTCTCAATTGCGACAGAATTACCATCGCAAACTGCCACTCCTGCAGAGTCATATCCTCTGTATTCTAACTTTGAAAGTCCCTCAAGCAAAATTGGTGCAGCCTGTTCATTACCTATATATCCTACTATTCCGCACATATGATGTACCTCCTTATTGTTTATATCAGTATTATATATTATTTTATACTGTTTTTCAAGTATTTTTACAAATATTGTATTTTCATATTGTTTTTTTCGACTTTTATTGATATAATATTATTATACTAAAATTAAGGAATGTATTTAAGATGAACAAAAGCTTTAAAACAATAGAATTTGATAAAATATTAAATAAATTATCTTCATACACAGAGGCTGAAGGTGTACGTAGTAGAATACTATCTATGAGAATGCTTGAGATTAATGAGGCAAGGCTTGCTCAAAAGGAAACTACTCAAGCTGTTTTTGCTATGCTAAGACAGGGAAACCCACCTGTAAATCTTTCTGTGGGTGACATTACTGCATCAATAAAGCGATGTGATATAGGTGCGATATTAAATGCCAAAGAGCTTCTTAGTATTTCGAGAGTTCTTTATGTGTCACGTAGAATGAAATCATATTTGGGTGATTGTGGTGAGGATTTGGATATTCTTGGCGGATATGCACAAAACCTTACAGGTGTAAAACAACTTGAAGATACAATAAATACTGCAATTATTTCAGAAAACGAAATAGCAGATGAGGCATCTGCAGAGCTTGCCAATTTACGTCGTAAACAAAAAAGTCTTAATGCAAAAATAAAAGAGACATTAAATTCAATGATAAGATCAGAGCATTATAAAAAGTTTTTGCAGGACCCTGTTGTAACAATTCGTCAGGAAAGGTATGTAATTCCTGTGCGTGCTGAGTATAAGGGGGAGGTAAGCGGTATCGTTCATGATACCTCATCAAGTGGCTCAACATTATTTATTGAACCTATGAGTGTAGTAAGTGTAAATAATGAAATAAGAGCCTTGCAAAATAAAGAGGAACAGGAAATACAGAAAATTCTTGCAGACTTGACTGCAAAAGTCGGTGAATATTCTGCTGTTCTGATATCTGATTACAAAATATTGTCAGAGCTTGATTTTATATTCTGTAAAGGAAAGCTTTCACTTGATTATAATGGCACAGAACCTGAACTTAACGATAAAGGTATTATTAATTTTATAAAAGCACGTCATCCGCTTATTTCAAAGGATTTGGTTGTTGCAAATGATATAATGCTTGGTGAAAATTACGATACACTTGTAATCACAGGACCAAACACAGGCGGAAAAACAGTCACACTAAAAACTCTTGGACTATTTTCAGCTATGGCAGCATCAGGTTTGCATTTACCTGTTTCAGATAACAGTAAGGCGGCGGTATTTTCGAATATATTTGCAGATATAGGGGATGAGCAGAGTATTGAACAAAGTCTGTCAACTTTTTCATCTCACATGGTGAATATAGTTGAAATATTGAAAAATGTTGATGATAATTCTCTTGCATTGTTTGATGAGCTTGGAGCGGGTACAGACCCGACCGAGGGTGCTGCACTTGCTATTTCAATCCTTGAACATTTAAAGTTGTTTAATGTAAAAACTGCGGCAACAACACATTATAGTGAATTAAAGCTTTATGCACTGTCAACTGACAGGGTAGAAAATGCGTCTTGTGAATTTAATGTCGAAACCTTAAATCCAACCTATAAGCTTATGATAGGTGTTCCGGGAAAATCAAATGCCTTTGCCATATCAAGACGATTGGGGCTTGATGAGGTTATTATAGACAGGGCAAATGAGTTGTTATCAGACGAAAATGTGAAATTTGAGGATGTAATTTCAGATCTTGAAATATCAAGAGCAAAAGCACGTTCTGAAATGGAATATGCTCAGAGAATGAAGAAGGAAATCAAAGATTTGAGAGCACAGCTGGATAAGGAAAGGAAAAGCCTGAAGGAAAATAAGGCTCGTATATTGGATGAGGCACGTCATGAGGCTAAAATCATAGTAATGGATGCCAAGGAAGAGGCAAATACTGTTATTAAAGAACTGCAAAAATTAGAAAAAAGTTCAAAGAATGCAAATGAGAAGATAGAAAAGTCAAGGCAAAGACTTAAAACAAAGGAAGAAAGCATAGACAAGGCTATGGAAAAGTCTGCAAAGCCGAGAAAGATATATCATGAAGCTCCGAAAAATCTGAAGGTTGGAGATAATGTTCAGATTGTTACAATGAGTGATCAGGAAGCGAGTGTATTGAAATTGCCTGACAAGAATGGAATGTTAATGGTTCAGGCAGGAATAATCAAGCTTGAGGTTCACATTTCGAATTTGAAGAAGGTTGAAGATAAGACATCAAAACAGCTTGCTGATAAATATGTAAAAACAACACATGCATTTGTTTCAAAATCAAAGGATGTAACAACTTCTGTTGATGTAAGAGGACAAAACCTTGAAGAAGCATGTATGAATGTTGAGAAGTTTTTGGATGACTGTTATCTTGCGGCTATCTCACCTGTAACAATTGTACATGGTAAGGGAACAGGAGTTCTAAAAAGAGGTATACAGGAAATGCTCAGAAAGCATAGATACGTAAAAGGTTATCGTTTCGGCACCTTTGGAGAGGGTGAGGACGGAGTTACAATAGTTGAATTGAAATAAGGAGTAAATATGGCAAAGAAGAAAGCAGTAATTACAAATGCAATGCGTATGTTGCAGTCGACAAAAATTGATTTTGAGGCAATAGAGTATGAATATGAAGGAGATATAGGGGATAATTTTGGCGAAACAATTGCAGAAATAGCAGGGATTAATCCCGAAATCTCCTTCAAAACTCTTGTTGTAAGAGGTGATAAAAAGGGAATAATGGTTGTTTGCATACCAGTATGTTGTGAGGTTGATTTAAAAAAGCTTGCCAGGCTGTCAGGTGATAAAAAGACAGAAATGATTCATGTTAAGGAATTATTAGGGTTGACGGGCTACATAAGGGGAGGAGTTTCTCCGATTGGTATGAAGAAAAAATATCCGACATATATACATTCCTCGTGCATGAACAATGAAAAAACAGCTGTAAGCGGAGGAGTATGCGGACTTACACTGATACTAAATACCGATGAACTGATATCGGTGTGTGATGCAGCAGTAGGTGATATAACGAGGGAGAGTGTATAGGGTGAAACTTATCAAAATTGTTATAACTGGCGGGCCTTGTGCAGGAAAGAGCGAGGCAATGACCTGGATAAAAAACACATTTACTAAAGAAGGATATGGTGTTATATTTGTAAGTGAAACGGCTACCGAGCTTATAACAGGCGGTATTGCTCCATGGACAATGAAAAGCCCGTTTATATACCAGCTTTATCAGATGCGTTTACAGATTGAAAATGAGAAGATATACTGTTCTGCTGCCGAGAATATTTTACAGCATGATAAGGTAATAATAGTTTTTGACAGGGGAATGGCGGATAATCTTGGTTATATGAGTAGTGAGGATTTTAACAAAGCTTTGAAATTATTAAATATTAACGATGTATATTCACGTTATGATGCAGTTTTTCATCTTGTTACTGCAGCAAAGGGTGCAAGAGAGGACTACACTACCGACAATAACCTTGCGAGAACAGAAACCCCCGATGAAGCGGCGGCACTTGATGATAGACTCATTAATGCATGGAAACCTCATCAGAATTTTAATATGATTGATGTGTCAGATAACTTTTGTGACAAAATGAGATGTCTTATAGAAAAAATTTCTATCTTTTTAGAGGAAAATATGTAAAATTTTGTTGAAGATTTAACTTGTTATATTGGTTTAAAAGTTGTATAATAACTAAAGATTATTTTACGAAAGGCAGATACATAGTTATGAAAGAATTTAAACCAATGTTGTTTTCGAATTTAAAGCAGTACAACTCACAACAATTTGTTCACGATGTAATTGCAGGAATTATAGTCGCTATTGTTGCACTGCCTTTATCAATTGCACTTGCATTAGCGTCGGGAGTGGGACCTGAAGAGGGTTTATATACGGCGATTATTGCAGGTTTTTTGATTTCTTTTTTTGGCGGTAGCAGGGTACAGATAGCAGGACCTACCGCGGCATTTGCAACAATCGTTGCAGGTGTTGTTGCAAAAAGTGGTATGGACGGTCTTGCCACAGCAACCGTTTTGGCAGGTATATTGCTTATTATAATGGGTGTTTTGAAGCTTGGTAAACTAATAAAATACATACCGTATACTATAACAACAGGTTTTACGGCAGGTATTGCTGTTACAATATTAGTAGGACAGCTAAAGGATTTTTTTGGTGTTTCTTATTCTGAAAAGCCTATTGAAACGATAGAAAAATTATCAGTATTTTTTGAAAATATAACAACAATTAATCTTCATGCGGTGGTTGTTGGTGCAGTTTGCCTTGTTATTTTGTTTTTATTTCCAAAACTGACAAGAAAAATCCCGGCGTCATTAATAGCGGTATTTGCAGGTATAGCAATGGTATCATTTTTGCCGATAGATGTAAACACAATCGGAGAATTATACCCCGATATAAGTAATAAGCTTCCAACACCTCACTTGCCTGATTTTAGTATAGAGACAATCAGAACACTTTTTCCTGATGCTTTGACAATTGCGGTTCTGGCAGGAATTGAATCGTTGTTATCGTGTGTTGTTGCAGATGGAATGGTAAATTCAAAGCATCGTTCAAATATGGAGCTTGTTGCACAGGGAATAGGAAATGTCGGCTCTGCAATGTTTGGGGGTATTCCTGCAACGGGTGCAATAGCAAGAACAGCGGCAAATGTTGATAATGGAGGAAGAACGCCTGTTGCCGGTATGGTACACTCAATTGTTCTTATGCTCACACTTGTATTGCTTATGCCATATGCTAAAATAATTCCTATGCCGACTATTGCGGCAATACTTATCAATGTGGCATATAACATGTGTCAGTGGAAGCCTTTTACATCAATTATTAAAAAAGCGCCTAAAAGTGATATAATGGTGTTAATACTAACATTTATATTAACTGTTGTGTTTGATATAGTTGTTGCAATAGAATTTGGTATGATTTTAACTGCCGCATTATTTATTAAGAGAATGTCAGACGAGACAGGAATAAGAAAATGGGACGATGCAGATGATGAAGAAAGTATTAATTTGCGCTCAGTACCCAAAGGTGTTCATGTGTATGAATTAAACGGACCTCTCTTTTTCGGTGCTGTTGGAATATTGTCAACGATTTCTGAAAATATGGACGCTAAGTGTGTGATACTCAGAATGAGAAGTGTTACAGCGATAGATGTAACTGCATTAAAAACCCTTGAAGATTTATGTGTTAAGCTTAACAAAAAGGGAATAACACTTATCTTGTCTCATGTCAATGAGCAGCCTTTAAACTCAATTAGAAAAGCTGGACTCGATACAATAATCGGAGCAGAAAATTTTTGCGAAAATATAGACTCTGCATTAAAAAAGGCAGAGTGTGCTATAAAGTAACAAGGAGCGGCAATACGCCGCTCCTTGTTACTTTATTATGTCGAGAGTTGTGTCAATTACACTTCCGATACTTCTGAAAACACCTTCTGTTTTT
>JAFQNU010000096.1 GCA_017420825.1 Clostridia bacterium | reverse complement strand
TGGAGAAAGTGAGGGATAGAAATGGCTAAGGAAAAAGAACTTGAAAATGAGGAAATAATTGAAGAGGAAACTCAAAAAGAGGAAGAAGTTGTTGATGAAAAAGCCGAGCTTGAAGGTAAAATCAAGGAATGGGAAGACAAATATATGCGTCTTTATGCAGAATTTGATAATTATCAGAAAAGAACGCTAAAGGAAAAGGATGCAAGATATGCAGACGCAGTTATTGACACAGTAAACCTGTTTTTGGAGGTAAGTGATAATCTTGACAGAGCCGTTTCAATAACAGTTGAAACAGAGGAAGCCAAGAAGGTTTTAGAGGGTGTTGAATTAGTTAAAAAGCAGATGTCAGACATATTGACAAAGCTTGATGTTACACCGATTAAGGCAGTAGGTGAGGAATTTGACCCGAATGTGCATAATGCAGTTATGCATATTGAGGACGAAACAGTAACAGACAACACAGTAGTCGAGGAATTACAAAAAGGCTACATATACAAAAATGAACGTGTAGTCAGATACAGTATGGTAAAAGTAGCTAATTAGGGAATGGCTAATTTTCCGGAAACATTTAATAAAATTAATTTGGAGGAATTTAAAATGGGAAAAATTATAGGAATTGACTTAGGTACAACAAACTCATGCGTAGCGGTTATCGAAGGCGGTAATCCTGCGGTTATTGCAAACTCTGAAGGCGCAAGAACAACTCCATCAGTTGTAGCATTTCAGAAAAACGGAGAAAGAATAGTTGGTCAGGTTGCAAAACGTCAGGCAGTAACAAATGCTGACAGAACAATCATGTCAATTAAAAGACACATGGGAGAAAACTATTCAGTAAATATAGATGATAAATCATATACACCTCCCGAAATTTCAGCAATGATATTAACCAAGCTAAAGCAGGATGCAGAAAGCTATCTAGGTGAGACAGTATCACAGGCAGTTATCACAGTTCCTGCATATTTCAGCGATTCACAGAGACAGGCAACCAAGGATGCAGGTAAAATAGCAGGTCTTGAGGTATTGAGAATTATAAACGAGCCAACAGCTGCAGCACTTGCATACGGAATGAACGATAACGACCAGAAGGTCATGATATATGACCTCGGCGGCGGTACATTCGACGTATCTATCCTTGAGATTGGTGACGGTGTATTTGAAGTTTTATCAACAAACGGTGATACACATCTCGGCGGTGACGATTTTGACGAAAGAATTATAAAATACCTTGTTGAAGAATTTAAGAAGGAAACAGGTGTTGACTTAACAAGTGATAAGATGGCTATGCAGAGATTAAAAGAGGCTGCAGAAAAGTCAAAGATAGAATTGTCAGGTATGACAACATCAAATATCAATCTTCCGTTTATCACAGCAGATGCAACAGGACCAAAGCATCTTGATATAACACTTACAAAGGCTAAGTTTGATGATTTAACAGCAGATTTGGTACAAAAGACTATTACATGTATCAGAAACGCAATGAATGACGCAGGTCTTTCAAAGGGCGATATTGATAAGGTTTTATTGGTCGGCGGTTCTTCAAGAATACCTGCTGTACAGGAAGCTGTTAAAAACGAAATGGGACAGGAGCCACACAAGGGCATCAATCCTGACGAGTGTGTTGCAATCGGTGCGGCTGTTCAGGCAGGTGTATTGGGCGGCGACGTTAAGGACTTGTTGTTATTGGACGTTACTCCGTTGTCACTCGGTATTGAAACAATGGGCGGTGTATTCACAAAGCTTATTGAAAGAAATACAACTATTCCTACAAAGAAATCTCAAATCTTCTCAACAGCTGCAGACGGACAGACAAGTGTTGAAGTACACGTATTGCAGGGTGAGAGAGAAATGGCACAGTACAATAAGACTCTCGGACGCTTCAGCTTAACAGGCATAGCTCCTGCTCCAAGAGGTGTACCGCAGATTGAAGTTACTTTTGATATAGACGCTAACGGTATTGTTAAGGTATCAGCTAAGGATATGGCAACAGGCAACGAGCAGAAAATCACAATCACATCATCTTCAAATCTTAGTGATGAGGATATCGACAGAGCAGTTAAAGAGGCTGAAAAGTACGCAGAAGAGGATAAGAAGCGTAAAGAAGAGGTTGAGACAAGAAACAATGCTGAGAGTGCAGTATCACAGGCTGAAAGAACTCTAAACGAGCTTGGCGATAAGGTTGACGAGGCAGACAAGGCAACCATTAAAGCTGAAATTGATAAGGTTAATGAGGCATTGAAGGGAACAGACTCTGAGGCTATTAAGCAGGCAACTGATAACCTTCAGCAGGCATTCTATAAGATTTCTGAAAAGCTCTATCAGCAGGCTAACCCACAGGGAGCACAGGGCGGAGCAGGATTTAATCCTGAGGACTTTGCACAGGGTGCAGCAGGAAATGCACAAAATGGTGCAAATGACAGCAATGTGTATGAGGCTGATTACAGAGAAGTAGATAACGATAACAACTAAATCGTAAAAGGGCGACCAACGTCGCCCTTTTGAGCGAATATGAAGTAGGTGAGGTAAATTGGCAGAAAAAAGAGATTATTATGAGGTGCTTGGTGTTTCAAAGGGTGCATCTGATGACGAATTAAAAAAAGCATACAGACGTGAGGCAAAAAAATATCACCCCGACCTTCACCCGGGTGACAAAGAAGCAGAGGCAAAATTCAAAGAGGTCAATGAAGCTTATGAGGTGCTCTCTGACAGCGAGAAAAAGGCACGTTATGACCAGTTCGGCCATGCGGGAGTAGACCCGAACTTTGGTGCAGGCGGTGGCGGCGGTTTCGGCGGCTTTGACGATTTTGGTGATATATTCTCAAATATCTTCGGCGGCGGATTCGGCGGATTCGGCGGCGGAGCAAGAAGAAACGGCCCTGTGAGGGGTGCAGATATCAGGCAGGTCATAGATATAACCTTTGAAGAGGCGGCTTTTGGCTGTAAGAAAAACATATCGGTAAACAAACAGGAGAATTGTCCGACCTGTAAGGGAACAGGCGCAAAGGACGGAACAGCTCCCGTTACATGTAAACGATGCGGCGGTCAGGGACAAATCCGTCAGCAAACACGAACACCGCTTGGTTATATGACAAATATAACAACCTGTCCTGATTGTAACGGCGCAGGTAAGGTTGTAACAGACCCATGCCGTGAGTGTAGAGGAACTGGTAAGGTAAGAAAAACAAGAACAATTGAGATAGATATACCGCAGGGAATTAACCATGGACAGACAATTCAAATAAGCGGTCATGGTGAGCCGGGTTCAAGGGGCGGTGCATCAGGTGACCTGCTTATAACAATAAGAATTAAACCTCATGCAATATACCGCCGTGAGGAGTTTGACGTGTTTATAGAAATTCCTATTACATTTGTACAGGCGGCACTCGGAGCAACTATAAGAGTTCCGACCTTAGACGGTGTTGTTGAGTATGATATTCCCGAAGGTACACAAACAGGCACAGTGTTTAAGCTGAAAAATAAGGGTATTCCTCATATAAGAGGTAAAAACAGGGGCGACGAGTATGTTACCGTTGAGGTTGAAGTGCCGAAAAATATCAGCTTAAAGCAAAAGGAAATATTAAAAGAGTTTGAGGCTTTGTCAAAGGGCAAGGAGAATTATAAAAAGCAAAAGACGTGGTTTGATAAGATGAAAGATTTCTTGAAATAAAGGTGTTACTATGGAAAAGTTAATTAATTATCCGTTTGAAAAGGGAAAATTAAAGGAACTGCGTGTAGGTGACAGAATATTATTATCAGGCACAATATATACAGCAAGAGACGCCGCACATGAGCGAATGGTTAGGGAATATGAAAAAACAAAACAATTTCCTATTGACTTAAAAAATCAGGCAATATATTATGCAGGTCCATGTCCTGCAAAGCCGGGTGAGGTTATTGGCTCATGCGGTCCGACAACCGCAGGCAGAATGGACGCATACACACCTCTATTGCTTGACAACGGCTTGTCTGTTATGATAGGTAAGGGTGCAAGAAATAAAGAGGTCACAGATGCAATTGTAAGAAATTCGTGCGTATATCTTGGCGCAACAGGCGGAGCAGGAGCATTGATAGCACAGTGTATAAAGGAGTGTGAGCTTGTCTGCTATGAGGATTTGGGAACAGAGGCAATAAGAAGGCTGAGAGTAGAAAATCTTCCGCTTGTGGTTCTGACCGATAGTAAAGGAAATGATTTGTATAAAAAAAACAGTGTATAACACTGTTTTTTTATTGGCGTTTCTTTATGCGATTGCCCATAAATAATGCATAAATCCCTGGGAAAAACTTCTCAAGAAAAGCACATATATAATTAATAATTACAAGTGTAAAAACGACCATAATTAGAAATTTTGGGATTTGGAGCCACTCGTTTTGCGGAGCAAAAAGAGAAAGTATTTTCAGTGTAATTATCGCCACATTGAGGTGCATAGCATAAATAGCAAAAGAACGGCGATATATTGCTCTGGGTTTAATTCGTTCAATAAAAATATCCGCAATGTTCCACAGACAAAAGGCCGCAATGGTATATACGATAGCTTCCATCAAATAATTACTGATATGGAGCTCACGGGGAACAATATTTTTAGCAAGGATATATGCCGAAAACAACACGATAGAAGTAATTTGCATTGGTTTTGATGATTTTCGGGAAGCATAATCGAAAAAATGATAGCCTATAATAGCTCCTGTCAGGTAGAAAACAATTGACATCGGATAATAGAAAAAATTCATTGGCAGATGAATTCCAAAAACAGAAATTATCGACAAACAAGCAACAAAAGCTATACCTATGTATTTGTTTCGGATAATCAAAAACAGCAGAGGAGCTGCAAAGGAAAATACAATTATATCGAATAAAAACCAAAACGGTATGTTACAACCGTAGAATAAAATACCCTTTAATATGCTTACTAAAGTCAAAGGATATGGCTCACCGGTTGCAAAAAATTTCGAAATAAAAGAGTATGAACCAAAAATTTCCCAAAGCATCCACACTGTATTCCATAGTAAATAAGGTATAACCAGGGTATATATTCTGGATTTAATTTTTGTTTGGTACTTTTTGTTGTTATATTCTTTAAAAAAGGATATTCCGGACAACATAAAGAACATAGGAACTGCAAATTGTGTAATAGAGCGTGAGAAAAAGAATGAGAATTTATGATTTATAGCAGAAATAAAACTGTTACTCACAATCTCCGGAGCAAAATATGAATGTATGAATAAAACAAGAATACTTGATATAAAGGATATAAATTCTTTCTTTTTCCAAAAAAGAGTTTCATTTTTGTGGTTCATATTATTCACCTCTAAGCGTTTATTGAATAATTATATCATATATGTAAAAAAAAGTAAATAACATTTTCCCTCATATAAGAACTCCACGCCTGACACACAATAAACCCTACAAGGTATATTGTGATTTTGCATAAAATCAGGCAGATAAAATTGTAATTTATGTTGATAATAAAGGGGAAATTTGCTTGACTAATTTATTTTTTTTTGCTATAATTGCATGTGTTGGCTAAAAATCAGCATATATAAAGTTAAGGAAGTGTAAAAATGAATACTTTATTATCAGTATCAATTGCTCTTTTTGCAGGTCTTATTATGACCAGAGCATTTAAACCTTTAAAATTGCCGTCAGTTACGGCATACTTAATAGCAGGTGTTCTCATAGGACCTTACTGCATAGGCGCATTGGGAATAGATGGTCTCGGCTTTAACACGCACGATGCAGTCGGAAAACTAACACTGATTTCAGAGGTTGCACTCGGATTTATTGCCTTTTCAATCGGAAATGAGTTTCGGTTAAGCGATTTAAAAAAGACAGGTCGACAGGCTTTGGTAATAGGTATATTTCAGGCATTGATAGCAACCTTGTTTGTAGATTTAGCGTTGTTCGCATTACACAAAATAATGCCCGATAAGCTTTCATTACCGCAGGTAATAACACTCGGAGCAATCGCAACGGCAACGGCACCTGCCGCAACGCTTATGGTAGTACGTCAGTACAAGGCAAACGGACCTCTGACTAAGCTGTTATTACCGATTGTTGCACTCGATGACGCAGTTGGTCTTATTATATTTGCGGTATCCTTCGGAATTGCAAAAACACTGATTGTAGGCTCGGTTGATATGGTCTCAATACTTGTAAATCCTATTATTGAAATTGCCTGCTCACTTGGTCTCGGAGCAATTATGGGTTGGATATTAACACAGCTCGAAAAGCTGTTTAACTCAAACACTAACAGATTGAACCTTACAATTGCATTTGTGTTCTTAACAGTATCATTGTCAATGCTTGATTTCCATATAGGACCTGTACACATCAGCTTTTCATCATTGCTGGTATGTATGATGCTCGGTACAGTATTCTGTAATATATGCTCACTCTCACACGACCTCATGGACGCATCAGACAGATGGACATCACCGCTTTTTGCTCTTTTCTTTGTAATAAGCGGAGCAGAGCTTGAATTGAATGTCTTTGCAGACTGGGCAATAGTTGTTGTTGGAATAGTATATATAATTTTCCGTTCGCTCGGTAAATATTTTGGAGCATTTGCAAGCGCTAAGGCTACAAAATGTGAACCGCAAATCTGTAAATATCTTGGTATTACACTTTTACCGCAGGCAGGTGTTGCACTTGGAATGTGTACAACAGCAATGCAGTTAGGTGCAGACGGAAATCTTATCAGAAACATAACCTTGTTTGCAGTTTTGATATATGAATTGTTCGGACCTGTATTCACACGACAGGCACTCAGCGCCGCAGGTGAAATAACACCTATTCCGCACCACGTCAAAGAAAGACGTAAAACAAAGCTTGAAGAGGCAAAAAATAGGGGTAAATAAAAAAAACAAAACCGTTGCAGCTGCAACGGTTTTTCTATTTAACCTTGACTTTCAGACAGATTGGATATATAATTTAAACAGGAATAAATTTACAACATCCAAGAAAAAATAAAAGAATAAGGGAGGCAGAAAAATGAGTGAAAAAACATATCTTTGTATTGATTTAAAATCTTTTTTTGCCTCTGTTGAGTGCGTTGAGCGAGGTCTTGACCCAATGACAACAAATCTTGTTGTAGCAGATGAGAGAAGGACAGAAAAAACAATCTGTCTTGCTGTAACACCGTCATTAAAAGCTTTGGGGATACCGGGGAGAGCAAGACTTTTTGAGGTAGTTCAGAAGGTAGGACTTGCAAACGGAAGAAGACGCAAAAGCTGTGGAGAGCTTAAAGAGAAATCATATAATGCCACAGAGCTTGCAAAAAATCCCGCACTTGAAATTTCATATATTGTGGCACCTCCGCGAATGGCGCAGTATATAGCATACAGCACTAAAATATATAACATTTATTTAAAATATGTTGCGCATGGGGATATTCATGTATATTCAATTGATGAGGTGTTCATGGATATAACAAGCTACTTAAAAACAAGCGGATTAACAGCACACGAGTTTGCAATGACGGTCATTCGTGACGTTTTAAAAACAACAGGAATAACAGCCACCGCAGGAATAGGTACAAATATGTATCTTGCCAAAATAGCAATGGATGTAAAAGCAAAGAAAATGAAGGCGGATAGTGACGGAGTGAGAATTGCCGAGCTTGATGAAATGTCATACCGCCGTGAGCTGTGGGAGCACAGACCGCTCACTGATTTCTGGAGAGTGGGAAGCGGAACGGCAAGAAAGCTTGAGGCAAACAGGCTTTACACCATGGGCGATATCGCAAGATATTCTCTTGATAAATACGGAGAGGACAAGCTCTATAAGCTTTTTGGAATTAATGCGGAGCTTTTAATTGACCATGCGTGGGGGTGGGAGCCATGCACCTTTGATGATATTAAGGAGTATAAGCCTGATAACAAGAGTATAAGCGAGGGACAGGTCTTACACTGTCCGTATGACTTTGAAAAGGCAAGACTTATCGTGAGGGAAATGGTGGAGCTGTTGAGCTTAAAGCTTGTAGAAAAAGGGTATGCCACCAATCAGCTTACACTGACAGTCGGATATGATATAGAAAATCTTACAAATCCCGAAATAAGTAATTACTATAACGGAGAGGTTACAACGGATTTTTACGGCAGAAGAGTGCCAAAGCACGCACACGGCACTGCCAATATCGGACAGCATACCGCCTCAACAATGCTTATGGCAAATGCGATAATGAAGCTGTTTGATGAGATTGTTGATAAAAATCTGCTTGTCAGAAGAATAAACATTTCAGCAAATCATATTATAGATGAAGAGGATATAGACGACAGACCAAAGTTTGAACAGCTTGATATCTTCACCGACTATGACGAGCTTCAAAGAAAAAGAGAACAGGAAAAAAGAGCATTAAAAAAAGAGAAGGCAATTCAGGAAACAACCTTGAAATTAAAGAATAAATTCGGTAAAAATGCAATCTTAAAAGGGTTTAACTTAAAAGAGGGAGCGACCTCAATTCAGAGGAATAAGCAAATAGGCGGACATAGTGCAGGAGAGGATAATGATGGGGAAGTATGATGATATTATAAATATAAAATATCAGAAATCAACAACTCATAAGCATATGCCCATGCGGGACAGAGCGGCACAGTTCGGTGCATTTAAGTCGCTGAGAGGGTTTGATGATGAGGTGGAGGAAACCGCACGTCTGACAGATGAGAGAATAGTGCTTGATGAGTATAAAAAAGAGGAGCTTAATAACCGCCTTGTATTTGTTGCGGAAAATCTTGATAACAAGCCGACAGTGACAATTACTTATTTCATACCCGATGAAAAAAAACAGGGTGGAGCATACGTTGACAAAAAGGGAATAATAAAAAATATTTATATTGTGGAACGTATTATTGTAATGTATGACGGAGTGAAAATTCCGATAGATGAAATTATAAAGATTGACAGTGACATATTTTCACATACAAAAGAAGAATGGGGAGACAGATAATTGAAAACGGAAAAATTAAAGGGAATAGCAGAATATATAAAATCATTCTTTAAATGGATAGTTATAGCCGTGCTGATAGGAGCAATCGGAGGTGTTTTGGGAAGTATTTTCCATGAGAGTCTTGATTTTGCGGCAGA
>JAFQNU010000095.1 GCA_017420825.1 Clostridia bacterium | reverse complement strand
CATGGCCTAACATTCCTGAAGAATTTAAAAATGATGAGCTTGTAAGAAACATTGACCTTGTTCAGGATGTTATCACTCTTGCTCGTTCAATCAGAAATAAAAATAAGGTTAAAAACAGACAGCCATTAAGCTCATTGAAAATTGCGATTTCTGACTCCTCACTGCTTTCAAGTATTGCTGAATCAAGCGATGTTATTGCAGAAGAGCTTAATGTTAAACAAGTTGAATTTATTGAGGACGCAAGCAGTATTGCAACCGTTAAATGTGACCCGAACTTCAATGAAATTCGTAACAGATATCCTTCACAGATACCTGATATAATTAAAGCTGTCAAATCTAACAAATACCGCGTTGAAGGCGATTTTGCTATCCTTGACATCAATGGTACAGAAGAAAAGTTTGATAAGAGCATAATTCTTGTGACCTATATTGCTAAGGAAGGCTTATTCGTTGCAAGCCAGTCAGGTATTGTTGTATCTCTTGACTTAACAATAACAGAAGAACTTCGCACAGAGGGTATTGCAAGAGAAATTGTGAGAAATGTTCAGGATATGAGAAAGAAAATCAGCTGTGAAATTATGGACGAAATTATCATATACTCACCTGATGAGACAGAATTCCCGACAAACTGGAAGGATTATATCTGTACAGAAACAATGAGTAAATATGAAACCATTGAAGCTCCTGATGCAACAGTTGACGTTCAGCTTGACACAGATAAAACAATTAAAATATATATTAAACGTATATAACGGTAATGACCGTATGAGCTTCAGCTCATACGGTCATTACTCCGTTTTTATAAACACTGCACAGCTTATAATTTTTATCAAGTACAAGGAAATCTGCATATTTTCCGACCTCAATACTTCCTACCTTATCCTCTATTTTCATAACCTTAGCAGGATTATATGATGCACACTTAAATGCCTTTTCTGCAGGTATTCCGAAATCTATTGCACTCTGAACGCATTCTAACAGTGAGTAACAACCACCTGCAATTGTTCCATTTGCAAGGGTTGCTTTTCTGTCTTTTACATATATAATTCTTCCGTCCTTGTCAGGATATTCTCCGTCTGCAAGACCTACCGCATCCATAGAATCGGAAATAATAACAAGTCTGTCCTCACCAACCATTTTATACAACAGCCTTACTGCTGACGGATGCAAATGAACTCCGTCACTTATACATTCACACATAACATCTGTATCAAAAGCCGCCCCCAAAACATTTGGCGCTCTGTGCGAAAAGCCGTTCATGGCATTGAATGTGTGTGTTATATGTGATGCGCCATTTCTTATCGCTTCAAGAGCCATATCATAATCACACTCTGTATGTGCTATTGATATAACACACTTCTTACTTGCCTCCTTTATAAATTCCATTGCGCCGTCCAAATCAGGTGCAATAGCCATGATTTTTAATAAATCTCCTGCTTTTTGAGCTATCCTTTCAAATTCTTCAAGATCAGGCTTTCTTATGTATATTTCATTCATTCCGCCCTTTTTTGCATATGTAACATACGGTCCTTCAAAATGCAATCCTGCAACCTTTGCATACTTCTCACCATCAGCAATATACTCCTTCACTATGTCGATATACTCCAGTGCACTTTCCTCTGACATTGTGTACCATGTCGGCGAGTATGAAGTTGTTCCCATTTTTAATATACACTCAGAAATTATGTCCATTTTTTCACGTGTAAATCCGCAAAGACTTGCCCCTGCAGCACCATGCATATGAATATCAATTACTCCCGGAACAATGAGCTTGCCGCTCATATCAATTCCCTGCTCGTCTGTTTTTTCAAGTGAGGTAAATTTTGAATTTTCAACGGTTATATCGGTATTTTTAAATTCAAAATCCCCTGTTAAAACCTTAGCATTTTTAATAATCATTCCTATCACTCCCTCGGATACATTATATACCCGACAGCGTCAAAAGTCAATCCAATATTCTTGCCGACAATTACAACAATATTGCCATATCAGCTCCTATTTTTGCTCATTTCATAAATTATATTATTTAGCTTATTAATCTCGTTACGATAGCTCTCTATTTTAGCATTTTGTTCTTCTAAAAGCTTTTTAAGTTTTTGTATTTCTTCCCTGTTCTCTGCAAATTTATCCTTCGGTGGAAACAGGTTGATATTGGGGTAAACCTTCAACGTATTATTGGTAAAGTTTCCGTAATAGCTGTTTCTCCCCGAATACTCTGCACATATAATTATATCGGGCTTGGCACCAATTGCAATATGACGTATTTTTTTGCTTTTAAAATCTGCATATTTCACAAAATCCCCCGACCTCCACATTAGTATAAAATCATCATTATTTTTAACAATAACAGGCATTTCAGCACTCAGGTCATTTACAAATCTTTCACCATTTACAAAGAGTGCGTTATCATTCTTATACGCAATGTAAATATCAGACTCCTCATTTGTCACATACGGCATTCTGCCTTTATGCAATTTTACTCTGTTAACGGGCTTACCATCAGAAAAATCCATATAACATATATTCTCATCACTATCCGAGAAATATACCCTGTCACCAAAAACACAAAAATCCTTTTCACAAAGACCTGCTATTTTATTAGGTCTTGCCCCATTCCCCAACACACAATGCACCAATATCCACTCATTTTCGTAAAAGGTTGAGTATAACATATCCTTTCTGCTATGTGATACTGCTATTTCAAGCCTTCCTATTTCTTGTATGCCCTGAGCTATAATAGCCTCCTGCCACACTCCATCCCTTCCCTTTAAATAAATCAACTCATTTTTCTTTGATACCCCTACAATATGTATAAAATTCCTCTTATCTACTCCTAACGAAAATATTTCTCCTGCCTTAGCACATATATTTTTCTCATTCCCCCAACCGCCCGGTTTCTCACAAATCTCACATAACCCCTCATATGGTTTTGCGAAAATTATTCTTTTTCCCGACTCCGAATTAATTATATATCTGTTCATATACTCCCTCCGAATTTTTTTATCTATACATTATATTATAAAAATTGGAATAATACTCCATAAATTAAAATAAAATAGAATAAAAAATTAAGGACGAAAGCTAATGAAAATACATAGAAACAAACACTTTAACACTATTATAATAACAAAAAAAAGCATACTTATTTTTGTATGCCTTATTGTTTTATCTATTGTAATTACAGTCATGGTATTTAAAAGAAATGATACCAATACACAGTATGCATCAGGTGACGACTTTTACAGCCTGCTTTTATCTTCTCAGCTTCACACAGACAATTCGGATTTTTTGAGTAAAATAAGCGAGGCTCTTCTCGGCTTTGATTTTGACAAGCCTGAAACACTTCTCACTAACTACACAGATACAGTTAAACGCAATTATGATTATCTCCAAAAGGATATGACGCTCCCTGAGCAAGCACCTGTTCAGACTCCTGCACCCACTCCTGTTCCTGTTGAGGATATTACAATTGCAAAGGGAATATCACTTTCCAATTCGACTAATCTGAATATAGATACAAATAATTTAATAAATTCGTCCCTCGGGTACACACTTGAATGTAATTCTCCCGAAGTTCTTATAGTTCATACTCACACAACAGAAAGCTTTACCGATAACGAACAGGCAAAATACACCGCAACAAGCTCTGACAGAAGTACAGATGAGACAAAAAATATGATAGCAGTGGGCAATATTCTTGCTGATGTGCTAACACAGCGTGGAATATCTGTAATACATGATACAACCGTTCATGATTATCCATCATATAACGGTGCTTATAACCGTTCAAAAGCAACAGTCCTCTCTAATTTAGAAAAATATCCTTCAATAAAGCTGGTGCTTGACCTTCACAGAGACGGAATCGTACGCTCTGACGGCACAAAGGTCAAGGTTTCATGTGAGATAAACGGCGAAAAAACAGCACAATGTATGTTTGTTGTAGGAACTAATGTCAGCCTTACCCACGATAATTGGCAGGAGAATATGAAGTTAGCCTGCAAGCTCCAAAACAAGGCTAACGAGCTTTATCCCAATTTAATGCGGCCTATTAATGTGCGTGAGGAAAGATTTAACCAGCAGCTTTCCACAGGTGCAATAATAATTGAGGTAGGCTCAAACGGGAACACACTTAATGAGGCAAAAAACGGAGCAAAATATATTGGTGATGTAATTGCATCTCTTTTTGGTAAATAATTAATAGCTAATTTCCATAAAAAAGTGCTGTGGTAAATAATGTCATTTACCACAGCATCGTTATTATTCTTTATCCTCTTTCGGCATTGCATCCTTATGAGACAAGCTGATTTTGCCGGTTTTTTCGTCAATTTCCATTACCTTAACAAGTAAGTGGTCTCCAACATTTACAACATCCTCTACCTTCTCAATTCTCTTATTATCAAGCTTCGAGATATGGCACAATCCGTCCTTACCGGGAAGGATTTCAACAAAGGCACCAAATGGCTGTATTGTCTTTACAAGTCCATTATAAATTTCTCCAACCTCAGGCTCCTTAACTATCATTTCAATAGCTTCTCTTGCGGCATCACCTGACTTCTGGTCAACAGCAAAAATGTGAATTGTTCCATCATCCTCAATGTCAATCTTAGCACCGGTATCAGCAACAATCTTCTGAATAACCTTTCCGCCCTGTCCGATAACTTCTCTTATCTTATCAGGGTCAATGTGCATTGTGCTTACCTTCGGTGCATATGGTGACAACTGTCCACGAACCTCTGGGATAGCCTTTAATAATATTTCATCAATTATATAGCATCTTGCTTTTCTTGTCTTTTCAAATGCTTCGGCAATAACCTCATAGGTCAAGCCGTCATTTTTGATATCAACCTGAATTGATGTGATACCCTTCTTAGTTCCTGCAACCTTGAAGTCCATTTCTCCGTAAAAATCTTCAAGACCCTGAATATCAACCATTGTTGTAAATCCGTCATCTGTTGAAATTAAACCGCATGAGATACCTGCAACAGGAGCCTTAATAGGAACACCTGCAGCCATAAGTGCAAGTGTTGAACCACACACACTGCCCTGTGAGGTTGAGCCGTTTGAGCTTAATACTTCAGATACTGTTCTGATTGCATATGGGAATTCCTCTTCTGAAGGAAGAACAGGTACCAATGAACGTTCAGCTAATGCGCCATGTCCGATTTCTCTTCTGCCAGGTCCTCTCGATGGCTTTGTCTCACCAACTGAGTATGACGGGAAATTATAGTGATGCATATATCTCTTTGTATCGTCCTCATCAATACCGTCAAGCTTCTGCATTTCAGCTAACGGTGCAAGTGTTGCGACTGTCAATACCTGAGTCTGTCCTCTTGTGAACATTCCCGAACCATGAGTTCTCGGCAACAGGTCAACCTCTGCAGCAAGCGGTCTTATTTCATCAAGACCTCTGCCGTCAACACGTCTGCCCTGAACGAGCCATGCTCTTACTATTTCCTTTTGCATCTTATAAAGAATTTCTCCAAGCTGTTCTGAAATATCAGGAAACTGCTCTGAAAGCTTCTCTAAAATTTCGTCCTCTACAACTCCCATTCTCTCGTCACGGATATTCTTATCGTCTGTATCAAGAGCGTGGGCAATCTTGTCGTATGACATTTCCTTAACTGCATTCCATATATCCATGTTTACAGAATGAGCCTCATATTCAAACTTCTCTTTACCAATTTCCTTTTTAATTGAATCAATAAAATCACAAAGCTCGATAATTTTCTTGTGAGCAAACTTAATACCCTCAAGCATTACATTTTCTTCAATCTCACATGCGCCTGCTTCAATCATAACAACCTTTTCTCTTGTTCCTGCAACAGTTACATGCATTTGTGATTTTTCTCTTTCGCTTACTGTCGGGTTTATAACATACTCACCGTCAACAAGACCGAGCCATACGCCGCCTATCGGTCCATTCCATGGAATGTCTGAAATTGACAAAGCAATAGATGTTCCAATCATTGCCGCAACTTCAGGTGGGTTGTCCTGCTCAACTGACAAAACAGTTGCAACAACTGATACGTCATTTCTTAAATCAGCAGGGAAAAGCGGTCTTATGGGTCTATCTATAACACGGCTTGTTAAAATTGCCTTCTCTGACGGCTTACCCTCTCTTTTGATATACCCGCCCGGGATTTTACCTACTGCGTATAGTTTTTCCTCATAGTCAACACTCAAAGGGAAGAAATCTACACCCTCTCTTGGTGTTCTTGATGCTGTTACGTTTACCATAACAACTGTATCTCCATATCGAACCAAGCAATGTCCGTTTGTGAGCATTGCCATTTTACCTGTTTCAATAACAAGCGGTCTGCCTGCTAAAGTAGTTTCAAAAGTCTTAAACATTTTATCACTTTCCTTTCTTTTGCGAAATCCGGCTAAAGCCGAAAAAAACTTATTCATTCTTATTCCCCTCTCCGTTCGGGAACGATACTATTTAACAATAATCACAATGCCCAAAGTTTCGGACACTCTGATTAGTTGCTAAATAATTATCCATCCCCGAATATGCACAAAGCAAGCGAACAACACAAGGAAATCCGCTTGCTCATATCTTTGCAAATTACTTTCTCAATCCAAGCTTTTCTACTAAAGCACGATATCTCTCAATATCCTGTGACTTCAAATAGCTAAGTAAGTTTCTTCTCTTACCAACCATCATTAAAAGACCTCTTCTTGAGTGGTGGTCCTTCTTGTGCTCGTTCAAGTGCTCATTGTTAAGATGATTAATTCTCTCTGTTAAAAGAGCAATCTGAACCTCCGGAGAACCTGTGTCTCCCTCATGAGTAGCGTAAGTTGCGATAATTTCCTGCTTACGTTCTTTTGTCATCTTTTTCACCTCCTATAATAAATGATCCCCATATGCCGAGAAACCGTTGGTGATTCGGTTAACCAAGTCATAGGTTTAAACTGAATTTTCATTTTGTACTCTGCGTACCTTCTAAGCAAGCAACGATTATTTGTTTCTGTTGAAACGCTTATTGAACTTCTCAACTCTACCGCCGGTGTCTACAAGCTTCTGCTTACCTGTGTAGAACGGGTGACATTTTGAGCAGATTTCTATCTGGATATTTTCCTTTGTTGAACCTGTTTCAATAACTTCACCGCAAGCACATCTGATTGTTGTTTGCTTATAATCAGGATGAATTCCTTCTCTCATGGTATTCCCCTCCTTATAAGATTTTTCTTAGCTCACATAAAGCCATTTGATAGTATATCACACTTTTTGAAATATTTCAAGTATTTTTTTACAATTCTTTTAATTTTTTTCTATTGCTCTTAATATTGTCTTATAAATATCACCAAGTGCATCAGGATTTGAGAGTTTTTTTGCCTTTTTTCCCATATCCAGTAGCTTATCAGGTTTTGATACCAATTCATTTATTTTTGAATATAGTACATCAGGTGTAAGCTCATTTTCACATATCACCACTGCCGCGCCGTGATTTTCAAACTCTCTTGCATTCTGCTCCTGATGATTTCTTACAACATTAGGTGACGGAATTAATACTGACGGCTTTGACAATACAGCAATTTCACTAAGCGTTATTGCCCCTGACCTCGACACTACCAAATCTGCCGCCGCCATTGCAAGGTGCATATTATTTATATAAGGCAGCACCTTTATATCCTCTCTCAAAGAAACTCCGCTAATTTTTTTAGATATTTCTTCAAAATTCCTCTCACCTGTACCAAAAATTACAGAAACCTTGTTATCATCCGAAAGTTTTTTAAGAATTTCGGTGACATTTTCATTAATCTTTGCCGCACCGAGACTTCCTCCAAAAATAAGCACCAGTGGCTTATCCCCTACTCCAAGCTCTTCTCTTGCTTTTTTGTAATCGGAATTAATAATTTCCTGTCTGACAGGATTTCCCGTAACAACACATTTTCCCTTTTTCTTTATAAAGTTAATTGTCTCCTCAAAGCTGACCGCTACATAATCAACATAATTAACAGACCCCTTTACCGTAAGACCGGGATAGACATTCTGTTCATGAATAATAGACGGTATTTTTAATTTATGTGCCGCCATTGCAACAGGTCCGCTCACATATCCGCCTGTACACACAACTGCATCAGGATTAAATCGCTTTATAATTTCTCTGCATCTTTTCCTTGATTGTGAAAGCTTTTTTAATACAGATACATTTTTTAATAAATTTCTCCTGTCAAAACCTACAATGTCTATGTATTCAATATTATATCCCGCCTGCGGAACAAGCTTTTTCTCAAGACCCCTCTGTGTCCCTATAAATAAAGCTTCAAATTCAGAGTCCTGACTTTTCATATAATTTGCAACTGATAAGGCAGGATTTATATGTCCTCCTGTACCGCCTCCGGCAAAAATAACTCTCATTTTTCAGCTTCCTTTCTATAATCTCTTTCTGCTATATCTTGATATATTTAACACAATTCCCATTTCTGCCATAAGTACAATAAGCGCTGTGCCTCCATAACTGAAAAACGGTAATGTTATACCGGTATTAGGTATTATACACGCAACAACACAGATATTAAACAAGGTCTGAATTGCTATATGTGACATTATTCCAAACACTGTAAGGCTTGAGAAGGTATCGGGTGCATTAATTGCAATCATTATACCCCTTAAAATCAGTGCAACAAACAATGCTATGACAAGTATCGCACCAAGAAGACCAAGCTCCTCACAAATTACCGCAAATATAAAATCGTTATATGGTTCGGGCAAAAAAGACGTTTTTTGAATACTCTGTCCCAATCCCTGACCGAATAAT
>JAFQNU010000094.1 GCA_017420825.1 Clostridia bacterium | reverse complement strand
TTGAATCATCATAAATACTTTTAATTCTGCCATCTGCTGATGCATACACAGCAGAATCTTTGTCACAAGATATATCTATACCATTATGGGTTCTCCAATCTGATAAAAAATCATTATATAGAAGCTTATCCCCTGAAAACTCACACACAACTCTTCCCTCAACAGGCATCTTAAATGTGATTTCCTCAACTTCTACTGTCTTTGCGACAGGAATTTCTTCATTAATAATCTCTTTTGCCAGCTCGGGTTCTGGAGTTATTACAGGCGTTTCAATTATTTCTATACCATCTGCTAAATAATCCTTATTTTCTTGCACCACATCATCAATGATTATTTCATCGTTTCGGATGCTCTGCGCAATATCTTCTTTAATATTATCTGTGTTTTTTTCACCTGCATAGCCCACTGCTGCAATAATAACTGCACAACAGCATATGGCTATGTATAAGCCACTTTTTTCTATCTTTTTCTTTTTTTTCATATTTGTCTTTCCTTTCTCTTGTTTTAAAATTAATCTTCTCATTTAATTATATTTTTATACATTATATTAAAAATTTATCATAATAAGGTATGTTATGAATATATATGCAAAATACCCGTAAACATTTTGTATATAATAAATATTAAAGCAATAATTCAATTTGTGACAGAATTATGTACTTTCTTTATGAATTTTTGACAAATTTTTAATTTTTGTTACATTGTAAAAATTACGTTTTTAACTATTGTGTTTCAGTGATTTATATGATACAATATAGTAGATTATTTTACTATGTATATAAGGAGCTGCGTATATGAATTCTGCATATGTATATCTGCAATTGTATAAGCTGTTTGACAAAGTCACACCTCTAAAAGTTGATTGCGGTAAGCTATGTGAAAGAGCCTGCTGTAAGGGCGACGATTGCGGAATGTATCTGTTCCCTGGTGAAAGAAAGGTTTTTAATATGTTAAGACCTAACTGGGGTTACATTGAAAACTCTGATTTTTCGTATACCTACAATTCAAAGCAAAAAAGTGTTCCTATTATTTTTTGTTCTGGTAATTGCGACAGGTATCAAAGACCATTAGCTTGCAGGATTTTTCCGCTCACCCCATATATAGATGAAACAGGCACACTCAAAATTATAACCGATCCAAGAGCAAAAGCACTATGTCCTCTTGCAAAAACTCTTGATATATCTGAATATGACAGGGGATTTTTAAAAAACGTTAAGCGTGCATTTGATATTCTTGCCACAAATGATGAGGTTTATACATTTTTGGATACATATTCAAGACAGCTCGATGAGTATTTAAAATTTTATAATAGTAAAGGTGGATTATTGTAATGAGTACAGATTTAAAAGAAAATAAAAATAAGACCTCTGAGGATGAATATTCATATTCTCCACGCTCAAGAGGCACAAAAAAGAAAGTAATAACCGAAAAAAAACCTATTTCTAAAAAGAAAATTGCATTACTTTGTACTCCCATTGCAATTATTCTACTGTTAATTATTTTCTTACTTACCTACGTTGCTACAAGTTCTTCAACTCATATTCTAAACAATGTGTATGTTGCAAATCTTAATTTAGGAAATAAGACTGTTGATGAAGCTGTTAGTGAGATTTCTTCACTGATTACACCTGAAACCCAAATTTCACTCACATCTGCCGGAAATACAACAGTTATTACAGCCTCAGATTTTGGATTATCTGTTGATGCAGAAAAAACAGCTCAAAAAGCTCTATATCTTACTAATACAGGAAATATATTTGTTGATGCATATTATGCAGGTAAGCTGCTTTTCACAAAGCATACAATTGGACTTGAACTCAATTATGATACCGAATTATTAGACAGCCTTCTATTTGATTTCGGAACAACATTCAACGGAGTGTCAACAGAACCAAAATTTGAATATGGCAATAATACAATGACTATTATTCCGGGAACTGCAGGACAAAACCATGATACCACTACCGCAAGAAATCAGCTTATTACAGCTCTTTCAAATGGTCAAACTGATTCTGTTGAAGTTTATCTTGATTATTCAGAACCTAAATCTCTTGATTTAGATGAAACCTACAAAAAAATAACATCTCCTACAACAGATGCTCAATATGTAAAAAATGAAAATGGAAGAATAACAGTAACAGAACATTCGGTAGGAGTAGAAATAGATAAACAAACATTAAAATCAGCACTCGAGAAATTTAATACAGGCGAAACTGTTACAGTTAATGCAGTTATCTCAATGCCATCTAAAACAAAGAAAATTCTTGAAGAAAAGCTTTTCTCTTCAACTATAGGAACCTATTCCTCCAGTTATGCAACATCATCTGCAAACAGGGCATTTAATGTTGAAAGAGCAGCAAACTCTATCAATGGTAAAATTCTTATGCCCGGCGAGGAATTTTCATATAATGATGCTGTGGGAAATCCTTCTTTGGCTAATGGATACAAAATCGCATCTGTGTTCCAGAACGGAAAAAGTGTTCAAGGTGCGGGCGGTGGTATATGTCAGGTAAGTTCAACACTCTATAACAGTGTTCTGCTTGCTGATTTAAATATTACCGAACGTCATAATCATTCGCTTACAGTAGGATATGTGCCTAAAGGTCAGGACGCTACAGTTTCTTATAATGCAGTTGATTTTAGATTTAAGAACAGCACAGAGTATCCTGTAAAGATTTCTGCTGTTTACAGCAACAGAAGATTAACAGTTTCTCTTATAGGTACACAGTATGTTCCAAAAAGAGAAGTTGTTATAAGCAGCAGTGTAATTTCAACTATTCCTCCCGGGGAAAATATTACAGAAGACCCCACATTACCTGCAGGAACAAGAAATGTTGTTTCATCAGGCAGTAACGGATATGTTGTTGATACCTACAAAACAGTATATGAAAACGGTGTAAAGAAAAGTTCAGCAAAAATTACAACAAGCAGATATAAAGCTACCGCTTCTGAAGTTGTTGTAGGCACATCAGCTACAGAGCTTCCCGTGTCAGGAGAAGTAACACCCACAACCGACCCTGTTATAACAGAATCTCCAAATCCACCTGCTGATACAGAGACACAGCCTACCGTGTCAGCAAGCCCTGTTCCTGAACAAACACCTGAAAATTCACCTTCTGTTGAAACAACACCCGAACCTGTTACTACAGAGGAACCGATAAGACCTATGCCAAATACATCGGAAGAATAAAACAATTCCCGAAGCTGTTTAAGCTTCGGGAATTACTTATTGTATTATGATAATCTTGTTATATGCTGGCAGTAAACATAAACATTCTGAATTTTCTTTGCCTCAACACCGTCATCTGCCTGAATGATAGGTTGCGTTTCTGAAGGAGTCACATACAGCTTAAACACAACAGCATCCTGTCCGGGGCGCATATTTCGTATACGTTTGTAGGCAAAATTACGTTTCTCTACACCAAGGTAATTGTAAATTACAGTTTCAAGCTCGGAATCACTAAAGCATTTCAAAACATCCTTTTCATCATAAATCTCAAGAATATGTTTTGCAGCTTCAAACGTAAGATTGGAGCATTTGAACTCTCCCTCGTTTAGTACAGTCATTACACTGCTGTTATCCAATAACAGTAATGGTAAAGCATTAGAATCTTTCATAAGGCAAACCTCCCAATATCATATTTATATTCATATTATTGAATATATGCACTATTTTCCCTATCTAAGAGAAAATTCTTTATTAAGATTATTATACCTTATCTTACTGCATTATGTCTATATAGTTGAATAAATTTTAGATATTTTTATACATTTTAACCATTACTTATATATATTTATTGTTGAACAGTTACTAAATCTTAAATATACCCAAGGCATCAAATACTGAACTTACCAGTATAAGGACAATGCATATAGGTGCAATATATTTTATTATAACATTAAACATCTTTTCTCTTTTAAACTTTGCCGAAATTTCAATTTCCTCAGTTATTGCTTTTGGCTTAATTACATATCCTATAAATATACAGGTAAAGAATGCAACTATAGGCATTAATACACTGTTACTTGCAAAGTCAAAGAAATCAAGGAATTGCATTCCCATGACTTTTACCTCGCTCCAAATACTATAACCCAGGCATGATGGCAAACCTACCAAGAATATTGCGATAAATACTATTCCGCACACAAGCCTTCTGTTTATTTTCAATTTATCACATAGTATTGAAACAACTGTTTCCATAAGCGATATTGACGATGTTAATGCAGCAAACAGAACAAGAACAAAGAATGCTATACCAATAACCGTTCCTCCCATCATACTGTCAAATACCTTTGGTAAGGTTACAAACATAAGACTCGGACCTTTACCTAATGCTTCAGGACTTCCGCCTGAGAATACAAATACAGCAGGAATAATCATAAGACCAGCCAGGAAAGCAATACCTGTATCAAAAAGCTCTATTTGCTTAACCGATGATTCTATATTAACATCTTTTTTCATATAAGAGCCATATGTTATCATTATTCCCATGGCAAGTGACATTGAATAGAAAAGCTGTCCCATTGCTGCAAGTATTGTAGTTACCGAAAATTTTGAAAAATCGGGTAAAATATAATATTTAACACCTTCAAGTGCCCCAGGCATAAACATGGAGTACACAGCTATAACTACAGATAGTGCGACAAGAACAGGCATCATGATTTTACTGACCTTTTCTACTCCTTTTTCAACACCAAGTAACACAACAACAGCAGTTATAGTAAGAAATAGTAAAAACCAAATAACCGGCTCACCTACTGATGAAATAAAATTTCCAAAAAACTCATCCGATGTAGCACTATGACATTGTCCGGTCAAGAACACACTTAGATATTTCATTACCCAGCCACCTATTACTGAATAGTAAGGCAGAATAATTGCGGGTATAAGGGATGCGAGATAACCTATGAATGAAAATTTTTTATTTAATGCTTTAAAAGCGCCAATTGCACTTAAGCCTGTTTTTCGTCCTAATGCAATTTCACCTATCATAAGCGTAAAACCAAATGTAACTGCAAGTATTATGTAAACAAGTAAAAATATGCCTCCACCATACTTAGCTGCAAGATATGGAAATCTCCAGATATTACCTAATCCAACAGCCGAACCTGCAGCTGCAAGCACAAATCCTATTTTTCCTGTAAAGCTTCCTCTGGTAGTTTTGTTCATTATATCACCTTAACCTTTTATATATTTTTTTTAGTATAACATATTTTGACAAATATTGCAATAAATTTATAAAAAAAGGATAAAACTAATCTGTTTTATCCTTTTAACAAATTATACAAGCTTTGACATTAGTATATTGCTTCTTTCAACGAATCTTGTCATTGCCTCAGCACCAAGAGGCTTATTACATAGCATTGCCAGATCATATATATGCTCGCAAAGAAGTTTTTTTGTTTCAGCATCAGTTGTATTAAGCTTATTTACCAATTCATTATTTGAATTTAACACAAATGTGTATTCGTCTTTAAACATATTGCTCATTCCCGCAAATTGCTGTCCGTATGATTTATATATTTCCTGCATTCTTCTTGATTGTTCGTTTAATATGACAATAGCAGGTATATTTTTATCCTTTAAAGCTTTAACCTCAATTTTTAAATCAGGTTGTGAAAGGCTTTCCTTAACCGCTTCGCAAAGTTTTGCTGTATCATCTTCAGTCATATCAACACTTTCTGTCAATTCTTCAGAGACCGCAGCATCAATACGCATGAATTTAATATCCTGCTCCTTACTTTCTACAAAAGAAATAAAATGATTATCAATCATTGCAGGTAAAATTACAGCATTTTTATCCTGTTCCTTAAACATCTTTATATACTGAGCCTGCTGATTTTCATCAGATACATAATATACGGTTTTATCATCTTTATCACCTATATAATCAGAAAGTGTGATATATTCAGAATTAATGTCCTTATAAATCATTATATCCTTAACTTTTTCATAGAACTTTTCGTCCCGGATACATCCATATTTAATAAACATATTGATATCATCCCAATATGTATTAAACTTTTCACGTTCCTTTTTGAATAATTCACAAAGCTTGTCTGCAACCTTTTTAGTAATATGAGCAGAAACCTTTGCGGCATAGCCGTCATTTTGTAAAAAGCTTCTTGAAACATTAAGCGGCATGTCGGGGCAATCCACAACACCTTTCAAAAGTAAAAGAAACTCAGGTATAATCTCCTTAACGTTGTCAGCAACAAAAACCTGATTGTTAAAAAGCTTAATCTGTCCTTCGTTTGCCTGAAGCTCGTGTGAAAGCTTGGGGAAATAAAGAATACCCTTGAGGTTAAATGGATATTCAACGTTTAAATGAATGTAGAAAAGCGGGTCATTAAAATCCATAAACACTTTTTTGTAGAAAGCCTTATAATCCTCATCAGTACACTCCGATGGCTTTTTAAGCCAAAGAGGCTGTGTGTCATTTATACATTTATCAGCTTCCTTGCCGCTTTCGAAGAGAAAAATTTCGATAGGGAAGAAACCGCAGTATTTTTCGAGAGTTTGAGAAAGAAGAGGCATTTCAAGAAATTCCTTGCTGTCATCGGAAATATGAAGTATAATTTCTGTTCCACG
>JAFQNU010000093.1 GCA_017420825.1 Clostridia bacterium | reverse complement strand
TTCATTTGCTTTTCCTCCTTATATAGAAAATCCCGAAAATCCCATAAACGCAATAGCCATAAGACCAGCAGTTACCAATGCAATCGGAAATCCTCTAAAGCTTACAGGAATATCCTCCTCATCAATATGCTCACGAATACCTGCAAAAATAACTATTGCAAGTGTAAATCCGAGAGCTGCAAATGTTCCAAACAGCAGAGATTCTATAAAATTATAACCATTCTGAACATTTAACAGAGCAACACCCAATACAGCACAGTTTGTTGTTATTAACGGCAGATATATACCGAGTGCATTATAAAGCGAAGGCATAGATTTCTTTACAAACATTTCCACGAACTGTACAAGACCTGCAATTATAAGTATAAATACAATTGTTTGCAGATACTCAAAGCTACCTACAAGTATTAAATTAACAAGGTATGTAACTGCAGATGCCACTGCCATAACAAATGTAACTGCCATGCCCATACCTACCGCTGTGTCAAGCTTTTTTGAAACACCAAGAAATGGGCATATACCCATAAACTTCACCATTACGAAATTCTGAGTAAACAATGCTGTTATAATTAATGACAAATACTCCATTACTTATCCCCTGCCTTTCTTCTTGTTATATAGTTAATAAGAGCAACAAGAACACCAAGAACAATAAATCCTCCCGGAGCCATTGTCATGATAGACGGCGGTGTCAGAACCTCACCATAAATTCTTACTCCTAATAAAGTTCCTGCACCTAAAAATTCACGTACAGCAGAAATCAATGTAAGTGCTGCTGTAAATCCAAGTCCCATTCCCAGGCCATCAAGCGCTGATTTACCAACTGTATTTTTTGATGCAAATGCCTCTGCTCTTGCTAAGATTATACAGTTTACAACTATGAGAGGAATGAAAATTCCAAGTTGTGCTGCAAGTGTCTGCATATAAGCATTTAAAATCATATCAACAATTGTAACAAATGTTGCAATTATAACTATGTATGCGGCTATTCTGACCTTATCAGGAATAACTTTTCTTAAAAGAGAAATAAGTACATTTGAAGCAATCAATACTGCAGTTGCAGAAAGCCCCATACCTATTCCGTTCTTAATGCTTGTTGTTACTGCCAATGTAGGACACATTCCAAGAAGCTGAACAAAGGTAGGATTTTCTTTTATAATACCATTTAAAACTACTTTTAAATTATTATTTTTCATTTCGCAAGCTCTCCCTTCTCTTTGACAGCTTTTAGGGCATCATTTACACCCAGAGTGACAGCTTTTGATGTAACAGTTGCACTTGTTATAGCATCAATTTCATTGTTTGCTGTTGCATTCTTTTTTACAATAAGCTCACCGCTTTTACCTGAGAACTGGTCCTTGAACTCCGATGAAGTACATTTTGAACCGAGTCCTGCTGTTTCAGTTTGTGAGATAATATCAATTGCAGAAACAGTTAAATCCTTATTTATTCCCACTGCAAGAGATATCTCTCCGCCGTAACCATTTGGAGATACCATAACAGCATAACCTATCTTTTCGCCGTATTCATTTATTGCTGCATACATTTCATCAACATATTCAGGGACATCCACTATCATTGCAAATTCATTTGCTTCCGGTAAAATAACCTTCATTGCCGCTGTTTTCTTCTTTTGATTATTAGCGGCAATAACAGGCTCTGTTATCGCATTCACACTTGCAAGTACAAGCGCTGAAATTGCCGTGATAAGACAAAGTGTTATTCCTATCTTTAATATATTAAAAATCTCTTTTTTGTTTATCATAAGCCTCATTCCTTTCCGATAGATTACTTGCTTTTAACGTATCCGAATTTTTTAGGTATAGTATATCTGTCTATCAATGGAGTTAAAAGATTCATAAGCAAAATTGCAAAAGATACTCCCTCAGGATAACCTCCAAAGCTTCTGATAACAAATGTAATAAACGCACAGCCAACTCCAAAAATAATCTGCCCCATTTTGGTTGTAGGAGTTGTGGTGTAGTCTGTTGCCATAAAGAATGCACCAAGCATCAAACCACCTGAGAATATATGTAGTAGTGTAAATTCAAGCTGCGATACAGCAAATGTATTGCTACCGAAGAAATATTCTAACACACCGAATACAATAATCATAATAACAGGTATTCTCCATGTTATAACACGTCTGAAAAGAAGGTAAATTCCTCCTGCAATTATTGCCACTGATGATGTTTCACCTATACAGCCAGCAGTTTTTCCCCAAAATGCCGATACAACAGATGGTAATACTCCCTCAGAGCCTTTTAACACTGAAAGCGGAGTAGCTGAAGATACTGCATCCATAGCAGACAAAGGTTCAACAAAAGTAGTCATTGCTCCTGCCCATGCAACCACCATAAAACATCTTGCACACAAAGCAGGGTTTAAAAAGTTTTTACCTATACCGCCATAGAGCATTTTAACAATAATAATGGCAAATGCACTGCCGACAACAACCATCCATAAAGGAACTGACGGCGGCATATTCAAACCAATTAATAATCCTGTTACTATTGCTGAAAAATCTCCTACACTACTCGTCTTTTTCATAAAGCGACAATAAAAATACTCACTTATAACACTTGCCGCAATTGCTGTCAGAATAACAGCCGCCGCTCGGATACCAAAATAATACACACCCATAAATGTAGCAGGCATAAGCGCAATTATCACATCAAGCATTATACCTGAAATTTTTTCCTCCTTATGAATATGAGGTGATGAGGACACTATAAATTTATTTTCCATAGCTGTAAATCCTTTCATTATTTTTGATTTTTTCTTCTATGTTCTATAATCTTCTGTTTTGCCAACCTTATATTTACTAATGGGCTTTGAAGTCCGGGGCAAAGATATGAACAAATTCCACACTCAATACAATCCAATATATTATATTTTACTGCACTTTCAAAATCTTCTTTACGTGCAAACTTATTCAGATATAATGGCATTAACTTCATCGGACACTTTTCAACACACTTACCGCATCTTATGCACACCGAACCATTTTCAAATGTGTCACCTGTATCTGAAAGAGCCAAGATTGCTGATGTAGTTTTTATAACATGAACATCAGTTGTATATTGAGCAATTCCCATCATAGGTCCGCCTGATATGAGCTTTTGAGGTTGTTTTGAAAATCCGCCGCAAATATTAATCAAATCGTTAAATGAAGTTCCCATTCTTACCAATAAATTTTTAGGCTCATTAAAACAGTCTCCTGACATTGTAACAATTCTCTCTATAAGCGGCATACCTGTCCTGAATGTCTTTGAAATTTGTGTAACCGTATCAACATTCAGTACTATTACCCCTGCATCAGCAGGTAATCCGCCTGACGGTACCTGTTTTCCGCAAATTGCATAAATCAACTGCTTTTCAGCACCCTGAGGATATTTTGTTTTAAGACTTACTATCTTGATATTTTCAGGAGCATGCTTCTTTATTACTTCTATCGCATCCTTTTTATTAAGCTCAATTCCGATATACCCTTCCTTTAAATTGAGAGCTTTCATTACAATCTGCAAGCCATCTATAACTGTTTCGGGTATTTCAAGTAAACGTCTGTGATCAGATGTAAGATACGGCTCACATTCAGCACCGTTAACAATAACATGTGTTATTTTTTTATCAGCAGACGGTGAAAGCTTTACATGCGTAGGAAAACCTGCTCCGCCCATACCAATTATTCCTGCATCACGAATCACCTTTATTATTTCCTGTGATGTCATATTATCGGGATTCTTCGGGAGAAGGTTTTCAGATTTTTCATATAATTTATCATTTTCAATTATTATTGATGTAACCTTTGCGCCTGATGTATGTACTCTCGGTTCAATCGCTTTAACAACTCCCGATACTGAACTATGTAGAGGTACACACATAAACGCTTCAGGATTGTCAGCGATTAAATCACCCACCTTGACACTATCCCCCACCTTAACAACTGGCTCAATCGGAGCACCTATATGCTGTTGCAGGGGAAATACATGTATATCGCTTCCTTCTGCAAATGATATAGGTATTGATGCAGTAATAGATTTATGGTCATCAATGTGGAGACCACCCTTAAAGGTTTTTGCCATATATAAACACCCTTTCAATTGTTATTTTTTTAACACAATATATTGTATTTAAATTGTATATCATATACAATATATACCGTTTTATAATATCACAAATTTCACTACAAATCAAGTATATTATGGAAAAAATATAATTATTTCAAAAAAACAGTTCTGTTTTACACAGAACTGTTTTAATTTTATTGTGCTTTTTTTACATATGAGGGTTTATTGACTTGCGTCCTCACAAACGTTGGCACGATATCCATTAATAATTCTTCTATTTTTTCCTTATCATTTAAATGAGCCGCATCCTCAAGCAATTTAAGCTTTTCAAAAAATTCTTTTTCATCAACTAAAACCTGTTTACCAATAAATATTTTCTGACTTTCGGTGTTTTTTAAGCCTTCCTCACTCATCAGTAACTCTTCATATAGCTTTTCTCCCGGACGAAGTCCTGTAAATACAATATCAATATCAGCATAAGGACGATAACCATGCAATTTAATAAGATTTTCTGCAAGGCTTAAGATTTTTACAGGTTCTCCCATATCAAGAACAAATATCTCTCCGCCCCTTGCCATTGTAGCCGCTTGTAAAATCAATGATGCAGCTTCAGGAATTGTCATGAAAAATCGAATTATATTAGGGTCGGTAACTGTAACAGGGCCACCGTTTGCTATCTGTCTTTCAAACAGAGGAATAACAGAGCCATTTGAGCCAAGAACATTTCCAAATCGTACGGCAACAAAATCAGTTTTTGTTTTTCTTTGAGCCATACACTCAATAATCATCTCACAGCAACGTTTTGTAGCTCCCATAATATTAGTAGGATTTACGGCCTTATCGGTAGATACAAGCACAAATTTTTCAACTTCATATTTTTGTGCAAGCTCTGCTATATTTAACGTTCCAAACACATTATTCTTTATTGCTTCCTCTGGATTTGTTTCCATAAGCGGAACATGCTTGTGAGCCGCCGCATGGAATACAAGCTCGGGTTTGAACTGTTTAAACAACTTGTCCATTTTGTCCTTATCTCTCACTGATGCGATTTGTACTGACAGATTTAGAGAGTCACCAAATTTATATAAAAGCTCCTGCTGAATGTCATATGCATTATTTTCATATATATCTACAACAATAAGCTTTTTAGGCTTCATAGCAGCAATTTGTCTTGTCAGCTCTGAACCTATTGAACCACCGCCGCCTGTTATCATGCAGACCTTGTCAATTATCATGTCATTTACCTGCTTATTATCAAGACGCACCACATCTCTTCCAAGCAAATCCTCTATACGAATACTTTTCATCTGCTCTGCTATTCTATTGTTTTCTATGTAGTTAGTAATATCAGGTAATACATTTACCTTACATAATGTTTCACAACATATATTTAATATCCTAGTCTTATCCTCAGCAGTAATAGAAGGTATTGCAAGCACAATTTCCTTTATATCCATCTCTTCTACAATCTTAGGAATTTCATTTGTGTTTCCTTTAATTGTTACACCGTTCACACTACGTCCTATCTTTTGAGAATCATCATCAACAAATACAACAGGATTATACTTATGCCTGTTGTTCTGCATAAGCTCACATATATGTTTTCCACCGTCACCGGCACCTATAATCATCACATTGTTTGCCGAGCCTTTTTTTTCAGATGACTTAAACCTTCTGTAGATTAATGAATATACACCTCTTAAAACACATACACAAACAGAAGACATCAATCCGGAAAAAATATAGGATACAGACATCGCATTATTTCCTGATAAACCAAAATAAATAGAGAAAAACAATGTGGGTAACATTATTCCCATAACACATCTTAAATAATCCTTAAGCTGTGCATATCTCCATATAACCTTATACGCCGAAAGATAATACATTGAAAAAATACTTACTAATCCATACATTGCAATATGTACAAAAATATTGGTCTGAATCATATTCTTTGATAAAACATCAAACAAGAGCATGAGAAACAAAGTTGCTATAGATGAAAAACTAATACATGCTAAATCAATACATATAAGAAGTATTCTTCTTTTTGAAAAAAAAGCTTTCATAATAAATTCTCCAAAACAATCTTTTATATAAAACTCACATTTTATTATATATTATTCAGTATTAATTTGTCAATAATTTTTATAAAAAATGTAACAAATATATTGCTGTTTAACAATATATTTGTTACATTGTGGTATATTTTAACAATAATACATCATTTAATCAATTTTATTATGTCATTAAATGAAATGATAACACTTAATGCAAGTAACAGTACAAGCCCAATTGCATGCACAATTCCTTCCTTGTCGGGCGGTATTCTCTTCCTTGTTACAAGCTCCACTAACATAAAGAATAGTCTTCCACCATCAAGTGCAGGCAATGGCAATAAATTGAATATTCCAAGATTTATAGTAAGCAGTGCCGCAAGCGATAAAATATTTATAAGCATATATCTTCCCGAATTTACTGCTGTATTAACTGCTGTAACAATTCCCACAGGACCGCTTAAATTTTCAAGTCCTGAATTTCCTGTAATTAAATCCCAAAATGCTTTATATACCATTCTCACAACATATCCCGTATAATGATATGAATATGAAAATATATTATTAACTCCGACTTTCTCCTGTCTTGGAGTAAACCCAATAATATAAGCTTTATCGGTTTGCGTTGTTCCTATATAATCCTTTATGCTCTCTCTGTCTTTCTCTGCATATTCAATTATTTGTGAGCTGTTTTGCTGATTATTTATTTTAGTTATTACTTCAACAGAATTTTCACCATAATTATATATTACTTCATGCAAAGACGGCATAACATCAAAGCTCAATTTTTCGCCGTTCCTTTTTACCTCGATTTTTGCCTGTTCGCCGTGGGCAAATTTATCTGTATAGAGAGGTATATCGTGATAAAATCTGATTTTATGACCGTCAATTCCTATAATTTTATCACCACTCATAATTCCCGTTTCCTCAAGATATGATCCTTGTATAACTGAGTCAACCACAGTTGTACTGATTTTATTATCCTCACCCGGTGCTGTTGGTTGTATAAGTGTCATTACTATAAACAGAACAAATCCTAACACCAAATTAAGTATAGCTCCTGCAGAAACTACAAGTATTCTCTTGATAACAGGCTGATTACAAAAAGCTCTCTCATCTTCAGCTTGTTGATCCTCACCTTCCAATTTACAGTAGCCACCCACAGGAAAAATTCTCAATGAGTATAATGTTTCCCTACCTTGTTTTTTTAAAATGGCAGGTCCCATTCCTACCGAAAATTCCAAAACCTTTACCCCACTTATTTTTGCCATTATAAAATGTCCAAACTCATGTAAGGAAATTAGCACAAGGAATATAATGACTGTAACTATTGCTGTTAGCATATTTTTCTCCATTCCGCCGAAAATACGGCAAATTATTATAATCTGTTATATACAACTCTGCGTGCTTCTTTATCCGCTTCCATAATTTCTTTAATTGAAGGATTTTGTATATTTTTTATCTTTTCCATTGCTTCTCCTATCACTTCAGAAATTTCAAGATATCTTATTTTTCCTTTCATAAAAAGTTCAACTGCCGCCTCATCTGCACTGTTAAATACAGTAGGCATAATTCCACCTACCTTACCTGCAGAATATGCAAGCTCTAATGCGTAAAAGGTTTTAGTATCAGGCTCTGCAAAGGTAAGCTTGGAATACTTTGTAAAATCAAGTTCATTTCCGCTCATGGGAAGTCTTTTTGGATATTCAATAGCATATTGTATAGGTAATTTCATATCGGGATATCCAAGCTGTGCAATAATACCGTTATCCTTATATTCAACCATAGAGTGTACAATACTCTCACGGTGAACCAATACCTTTATATCAGATACATCTACCCCAAAAAGCCATTTTGCCTCAATTACTTCAAGACCTTTGTTAACAAGAGTGGATGAATCAATTGTAACCTTTGCTCCCATACTCCAATTAGGGTGCTTCAAGGCATCTTGCAGGGTGACGTTTTCGAGTTCTGCTCTTGTTTTTCCGAAAAACGGTCCACCTGATGCTGTTAGAATTATTCTCTTTACATCCTCACGTCTGTTCCCTTCAAGCGACTGAAATATTGCAGAATGTTCACTGTCAACAGGTAAAAGCTTTGAGTTGTATTCCTTGCAAAGCTGTGTAACGATGTGACCCCCTGTCACAAGAGTTTCTTTATTGGCAAGAGCAATATTTTTATGTTGTTTTATTGCTTCAATCGTAGGAATAAGTCCTGATATTCCAACAACAGCTGTAACAACAGTTTCTGCCTCACTGACCGTTGAAACCTCACATAATCCGCTCTCACCCGAATAAATTTTTGTCCCTGTATCAGCAACCCTTATTCTGAGTTCTTCCGCCTTATCTTCCCTTACAAGACATGCAACCTTTGGTTTGTATTTTCTTATTTGTTCTTCCAACAAATCTACATCGGAATATGCTGACAAACCCCATACACGTATATTTTTACAATTATCAACAACTTCAAGTGTCTGTGTACCTATTGACCCTGTTGAGCCGATTATTGATATATTATGAATTTTATCCATTTTTATTACATTTATCCTTTCATATCTCTTGTATTCTCTGATTTTATCATATTTTTACCCTATTGTCAAATAATTACTTATTTGTTTACAAATAGAACAAAAAATATACTATTTTTCTGCAAAAGATTAAAATATATGACATTTTGCTACAAAAATATATTTTAATAGGTAATAACCATTGACTAATAATTAAAAAAGTTATATAATATTATGTATTGTGGTGAATTAGGTTTTACGGAGGTGTCACAATTGACAGATTACATAAAATTAGGTATTGACGTAGGCTCAACAACGGTCAAGGTTGTTGCCGCCGATACAAACAACAATATTATTTTTTCAGAATATATGCGTCACTATTCAGACATAAAAAACACTGTTATGACGCTTTTTTCACATATAAAAGACGCTCTTGGCAACACACAATTTCAGGTTGCTGTAACAGGCTCAGGCGGTTTATTGCTATCTAAAATGCTTCGTCTTGAATTTGTTCAGGAGGTTATTGCAACAAAAAAGGCTGTCGAAACCTTTATGCCCGGAACAGATGTTGTTATAGAGCTTGGCGGTGAAGATGCTAAAATACTCTATCTTACCCACGGTCACGAGCAGAGAATGAATGGAACTTGTGCAGGAGGTACAGGCTCATTTATTGACCAGATGGCTGTGCTTTTAAAAACCGATGCATCTGGCCTTAATGAACTTGCTAAAAATCATAAAACAATTTATCAGATTGCCGCACGTTGCGGTGTTTTTGCAAAATCAGATGTTCAACCTCTTTTAAACGAAGGTATCAGTCGAGAAGATATTGCCGCATCAATCTTTCAGGCAGTTGTTACTCAAACAATAAGCGGTCTTGCACAAGGCCGTCCGATAAGAGGTAATGTTGCATTTTTAGGCGGTCCGCTCTATTTCCTGTCAGAGCTCAGAAAACAATTTGAAATTACTCTTAACGGCAAAGCCTCAGGCTTTACAATTCCCGAC
The DNA here is from genome assembly GCA_017420825.1 of Clostridia bacterium. Lineage (GTDB taxonomy): Bacteria > Bacillota > Clostridia > UBA1381 > UBA1381 > RGIG1988. The sequence goes on along the minus strand of JAFQNU010000093.1, from coordinate 29 downwards.
GATGCACAGCTTTTTGTTGCAAAAGGTGC
>JAFQNU010000012.1 GCA_017420825.1 Clostridia bacterium | reverse complement strand
TTTACAATTCGACAAATTAAAAGAATACTATAATGGCAGATTTTTATTTGACAAGCACAGAGGCTTTATGTCTGCCGATGTAGCAAAATACGGTGTTGAAAAGTCTCTCGGAGTCCGTGCAATTGCCGGACATTTAGAAATTGATGCCGATAACATTTATGCATTCGGGGACGGCACCAATGACTACGGTATGTTAAAATATGCAGGTCACGCAATATGTATGGGGTATCATGCACCTGTACTTGAAGAAATCTGCGAAACAATAACCGACACTGTCATAAATGAAGGTATTTATAAAGCATTAAAAAAATATAATCTTATCTAACAAATAAAAAGTAATGTGTTTTTTCCACATTACTTTTTGTTTATTGTTTTTTTCCCTTATCATCCACAAATTCAATATTATCAAGCACCGCTCTGAAATTTGTCCTTATTGATTGAATATATTCTTCTCTCAGTGACTTCTGCTCAGCCAATTCCTCCTCGCTCAACCCCTGAGAACGTGATTTTCTTGCCAACTCGCTTATTCTGTCAAGCTTTTCTTTATCCATTTTATATCAATTCCCTTCTTAATTATATTAACATATATTATACACCAAAAAATTTAAAATTGCAAGACTTTTAATGAACCGCTTGGCTAAAGCAAGGCAGTTCCTCTTGTTTGATGCAGCAACCTTTACCTGAATATCACAACTTTTTTATTTTGTCTATACTATATCGAAAAAAAATTAAATTCAGACAATCCCAAAACAAATCACCTTGCATACTATGATATTACAACAGACATTAAGGGAGGCATAAAAATGAACGACGGTTTTCATGCCATGGAAACGGCAGTTATATTAGTCCTCATAATCTGTTGTGTAAGTATTAATCTATTCGATAAGGCTCTGAAACATTGTAATGTGCCTTAAAAATACTTATATCATAACAGAAAGGAGGATTTATCATGGGAGAATGCGGACACAACAACTGCGGTTGCAACAACGGCTTTGATTTCGATATGATTCTTTGGGTATTAATCATAATCATCATCGTATCTTTCTTCAACAACAACGACAACTGCGGCTGCTGCTAAGTAAAAAAATCGGGTCGGCTTCATTCATCGCGAAACCGACCCGATACTTTTACTCCATCAGCCATTTAACTTTTCTTTCCTTTGCATTTTTCATGATGTTCTCAAGCTCACATACATCTTTATTCTTTAGTGCAATTTTTATTTCTTCGAGGCTGTCCTGCATTTCCGATATCCTTTTTTCAAGTGCTTCGGAATTTTCAACAAAAAGCTCACCCCATAATTTTTCATTTATAAGTGCTACCCTCGTACAGTCCTTTAAGCTTCCTGCACTGAAATTTTCAGATATTTCCAAAATCGGATTATTACAAAGAGCTACCGCTACAACATGCATGAGCTGACTTGTGTACGCTATAACCATATCATGCTCCTCTCTTGTTGTTCTGACCACTCTTGTACAGCCAATATGGCGTGCCATTCTCTCTACAAGCCTTATACTTTCCTCTTTATTTTTTTCCGTCGGAACTATTAAGTATGACGCACCGCAAAACAAGGTATCAAGCGAGCTGGCATAGCCGCCTATCTCTCTTCCTGCCATGGGATGACCGCCCACAAAATCAGCATACGGCGGCAGGAATTTTTCAACCTCACCCATAACATAGTCCTTTACACCCGAAACATCAGTTATAACAATGCCATGCTTTAAATAGTTCACATTGTCTCTTAAAAACTCAACATTCGCTTTCGGATAAAGACATAGTATCAACAAATCTATTTCAGCAAGCACCGCCTTGGCATCTGTGTACCCCTCATCAATTGTTCCGTCTGTGAGAGCCATATTCAGCACATTTGAGTCAATATCTATACCGACTGTTTTTCCGTCCGAAAAACCCTTTAAGCTCTTTGCTATTGAGCCTCCGATTAGTCCGAGACCTACAATTGCAACATTCATTATCTACACCCACCTGTTTTTAAGATTTTTATCATACCCGCCGATGACGCATTTTCGTAAATGTCTGCAGGTACTGAAACCACATTTTTATCCGAAAACTCTTTAAGCAACAACACCATTGCATTTTTTATCTGTTCCTTGCCTGCAAGATACACATTTTCAGCATCCAGATCAATTATATTTGAAATCTCATCATGTAATACCACTCCCATGAAAAAGCTGTAAACCGATTCATCATCTGCTCCCATAAAATTCTTCAGAATTCTTACTTTGAACAAGCCCTCATTAATCCCATGTTCCGAGGTATAAGCATAACCATTTTTCAGACTGTTTTCATCAATTGTGTCAATATCAAGATTAACAGCACTTTTCAAAATAGTATTCTGAGACAAAGAATATATCATCTCACCTGTCATGAGAGTTTTAAAGTGTGTAATCTGACCGTCAGAATTAAAACTCATAATTTTGGAGTGTGAGCCAGGAAGTACAAGCACAGAATTATCATCTATTCTCTCATACTCAGATATACCAACATATT
>JAFQNU010000092.1 GCA_017420825.1 Clostridia bacterium | reverse complement strand
ATTTCGAGTCAGCCCCGTTATGACTACTTCAATACCCATCCTTGTATATCAAAATATTTTAAATCAATACGATAATTCTAGCACAAATAAGCAATTTTGTCAATCACTATTTAAAAAATATATTTGTTTCTACAAAAAATCAAGAAAATTTTGATTTTTTTCTTGACACTTGTGCAATTATGGTATAAAATATAATAGTATACTTTATATTTCTTTTAAACTATTAATCCGGACAGGTTGAATTATGGGATTAATATGTTTTATATAGATATAACATAATGGTTTCTTATTCGGCACTCCGGATTTTGTTTATGAGCTTTATAACAATAATTTGGGGGTGAATAAAATAGATACATTAGAAATTGTATTGTTGGTTGCAGCTATTGTGTTTGCTGTGTTGAGTGTTGTTGCGTTTTTTGCCGGAATTACATACCGTAAGAATATTGTGGAAAAGCAATTCGGGTCAGCAGAGGAAAAAGCAAAATCCATTGTTGAAAACGCACAGAAAGAAGCAAAAGCAAAGCAACGTGAGATTTTACTTGAAGGTAAAGAAGCTAATCAGAAATTAAAGGCTGAGGCTGAGGCTGAAATCAAGGAAAGAAGACGAGAGCTGACAAACCAGGAAAAGAGAATTAACCAAAAGGAAGAAAATCTTGACAAAAAGACAGAGGCACTTGAGAAAAAGGATCAGGCACTTAATCAAAAGTTAAAGGAGCTTGAAACAAAGGAAAGTGAGATTGCTGAAATTAAGCAAAAGCAGCTTGAAAATCTTGAGAAGATATCTGGATTGACTCGTGAAGAGGCAAGGGAAATGATTATTTCGGATATTGAAAATCAAACAAGGCATGAAGCGGCTATTATGGTTAAAGAAATAGAACAGCAGGCAAAGGAAAATGCTGAGAAGAATGCTAGAAATATAATTGCATCTTCTATACAGAAGGTTGCCGCTGATCATGTTGCTGAAACCACTGTTTCTGTTGTTTCATTGCCATCTGACGAGATGAAAGGAAGAATTATCGGTAGAGAGGGAAGAAATATAAGAACTCTTGAGACTATGACGGGTGTAGACCTGATTATAGACGATACACCTGAAGCGGTAATATTGTCGAGCTTTGATCCTATCAGAAGAGAAGTTGCGAGAATCGCGCTTGAAAAATTAATAGTTGACGGAAGAATACATCCGGCGAGAATTGAAGAAACAGTAGCCAAGGCTCAAAAAGAAGTTGAAGCAACGATTAAGCAGGAAGGTGAATCAGCAACATTTGAAACAGGTGTGCATGGTCTACATCCTGAGCTAATCAAATTACTTGGTAAATTGAGATTCAGAACAAGTTACGGACAAAATGTATTAAAGCATTCGATTGAGGTGTCACACCTTGCAGGAGTAATGGCAGGAGAGCTTGGGGCTGATGTCACACTTGCAAAGAGAGCAGGACTTTTGCACGATATCGGAAAAGCGGTTGACCATGAGATTGAAGGTTCACACGTTACAATCGGTGCAGACATTGCCAAGAAATATAAAGAAAACAAAGAAATTATTCATGCTATTATGGCGCATCACGGTGACGTTGATGCGGAAACTCTTATTGCACAGCTTGTTCAGGCTGCAGATGCTATATCAGCGGCACGCCCGGGAGCAAGACGTGAGAATATCGAAACGTATATTAAAAGACTTGAAAAGCTTGAGGAAATTGCAAACAGCTTTGACGGTGTTGAGAAATCATTTGCTATACAGGCAGGCCGTGAGGTTAGAATTATGGTTAAGCCTGAGGTTGTTAATGACCAGGGCATGATTTTAGTTGCGAAGGATATAGTTAAGAGAATAGAGGCAGAGCTTGAGTATCCAGGACAGATTAAGATTAGCTTAATCAGGGAAACAAGAGCAGTAGATTTTGCAAAATAGTATAATAATGATGGTGGCTGTTGCAAATGAGCATTTACATAATGTGTTCATTTGCAACAGCCACCGTTGTTTTATTTGACTGATTTACCCCACGCACCGATTTTTGTATAGAGGTCTTTTTCGGAGTAAAAGAATTTTAAGTTATAATCAGAAGATATATAACGACCGCACATAAGTGCAAGGTCTTTCATGTAAGAATCTTCATTTGCTTCTATTTTATCACTGTCATACGGCATATCAAAATATATTCTGTAAAATTCAGAACAGAAAAAATCGAGGTCAATCATGCCACTTTTTATGCTTTCCAATAGTGAAATAAGCTCTTCTTTTCTTGTCATTTTAAATCACCTTTTTGTTTTTATTCTATTTGAGTTTAAGAATTTAAGAAATCATTAATCTCACAAAGCTTTTCTAAAGCATCGCATCTGCCTGTTTGATATGTAATTTCAAGTTTATCCTTATCGTGCTCAACATGGTTTACCAAAAGCTTTTCTTTGGGCTGGATTACAAGTATATTATTCTCTGCCACCTGTTTTTTTATATACTCAAGTGTTTCATTATATCGGATATGACGGGTTGCACAAGCTTCTACAAGCGCAGGATATTTTCTTAGCATTATTTTCATGAGTGGAATAAGGCTGTTCTTCTTTTTTACATACCCTTCAGGTTGAGTAAGAACAACAATATTTTTCTCATACCCTATGCTCTGGAAATATTTAAGAGGAATAGAGTCGGCAGTTCCGCCGTCAGACAGATGATAGTCGCCTATTCTGACAATGTTTGATGCAAGAGGCATTGACGCCGAGGCTCTGAACCACTGAATATCCTCCTTACCGCCTGTTTCGCATTTGTGGTAAACAGGCTCGCCTGTCAGAGCATCTGTACAGGTGGCATAAAATTCCATAGGAGAGCTTTTAAAGGTTTCAGTATCGAAAATATCAAGCTCATCCGGGAGTTGTCTGTAACAGAAATCAACTCCATATAAGTCACCTGTTGTTATTAAATTTCTAAGGCTTACATATCTCTTATCATTGCAGTAGTTTTTGTTATATCTGATTGCCCTGCCCGGTTGTTTTGATTTATAGTTACATCCAAAAGCCGCGCCTGCAGAAACACCGATTATTCCGTCAAATTCAATATTATTTTCCATTAGTACGTCGATAACGCCTGCAGTGTACATTCCACGCATTGCGCCGCCCTCTAAAACCAGTCCTTTTTTCATGGTGGATATCCTTTCTAATCAAGTATGTTTGAAATGTCGTTAAAAATTGATATACTTCTTTTAAGTATCCCATTGATATATGCCATTAAAATCCCATAGTTTGTAATAGGAATGTTGTTGTCCTGTGCAGTTTTAATTCTATATTTTATCTCACGTTCGGTAAGCATACAGCCGCCGCAGTGAACTATCATACTGTATTTTGAAAAGTCCTCACACCATTGTGTGCCCGAAGTAAATTCAAAATTCAAATTAAGACCTGTGTGTTTTTTTATCATGGCAGGTAGCTTTACTGTGCCTATATCGTTGCATTGCCTGTGATGTGTACAACCCTCACTGATTAAAATTGTGTCACCGTTTTTAAGTGTTTCAATTGCTTTAGCGCCCAAAACGGCGGATTTTAAATTCCCCTTGTATCTTGCGAACAAAATAGAGAATGAGGTGAGTGGTATGTCATAGGGAACTTTTTCGTCTGCAAGCTTAAACACCTGACTGTCGCAGATTGCAAGAGACGGTTTTTTATTAAGTCCTGCAAGTGTGTCGGAAATTTCGTTTCCCTTTGTAACAATTGCGATAGCGTCGGAGTCGAGAATGTCTCTTATTGTCTGTTGTTGCGGAAGAATGAGTCGGCCCTTTGGTGCCGCTTTATCAATTGGAGTAACTAAAAGGACAAAATCATGCGGATTTATTAAATCTCCAACAATTCGTGTATTCTGACAATTACAGGGAACGGATTTTGCAATTTTTTCTTTTAATGCTTCTATACCTTCGCCTGTAAGAGTGCTTACAGAAATTTCATTTT
>JAFQNU010000091.1 GCA_017420825.1 Clostridia bacterium | reverse complement strand
TTCTCGTAGAGTCTTATTTCAGGCATGAATTTATATTTTCTTACAAAGGCAGTATCATGGTTTAATTCTCCGCCAAGACAAATGTACCTGCCATTTTCGTCCTCATCGCAGATAATATATGCACTGTCATATTCTGCATTTGGTATCTCTCCGTGATGAGGATGTGTTGCATCGGGAGCACCGAATGATATAATTCCGCAATGATACATAAACCCGCCATAATTTTCGAGATATACCATTGTGTTTTGAGGTTCTTTTACAGTTGTCTGCATTGAAATTTCTTCACCATTAACTTTGAAATGCCATATTTGCTGACCTTTAAAGGGAGTGAAGATAAAGGAGCATTTCGAATTTTCAATTTCCAATGCTTCAATTCCTGATTGGTACACAAAAGAGGTTATTTTGAAATTGCCATAAGTAATAAATTCCTTTTTTTGTTTATGAAAAAAGCTTTTCTCTAAATTTATTTTCATTGTGTAACCCCCATAGGCTCAGACAATCTTTTTCTCTAAATATTCAAGTGATTGTCTCACCATTTCATCGCCGAGCTCTTTACTTGCTTCAGCAGCACTCTTAGTAAACCAATGTTCTATATCGCCAAGTCTTTCAAGCTTAACAGCTTCAGGATAGAGTGACATTAAAATAGAACACTCATATTTTCCTGCATGGTCATAGCCTGTAGCATTCTGAACCTCTGTGCTCATTGTCGGGATTACCTTAATCCAGCTGAATGGGTCATCACCACCGCCTAAATCGTCATAGTAGGTGGCAAATTTTTCACTGCCCCACCAACCTCTGCCTTGAGTTTTTTCAAGGTATCTCATTATGGCTCTTTGTGAAGCTTTCATGTATGAGAGAGTCATAGGCTTTAGGTTTTCCTGTTCAAACTGATGATGAATTACCACATATATATTTCTTAGACCTGCTTCTAACATATTTGTGAAAATATTCATTAAATAAGCTTCAAAAATATCCTCCTCAATGTGTACAGTTCCGCTTGTTTCATCGGCAACTGCATAGCTTGACGGACTATAATAGATTGTTGGTGCAATCATGATTTCTTTTCTTTCGGAAAGCTTTTTAATTAAACCTTCTGCAACAAGTGTGTCACAGCCGTAGGAGCAATGAGGACCATGGTATTCCACAGTTCCGCCGCATATAACGAACGGTATTCTGTTTTCCTTAACTTTATTAAGCTCCTTTGGAAAGCTCATATTAAATTCCATAATTTCAACTCCTTTTATTCAGAATAGCCAAGAGTGGTATAAAATGCCAAATTTGCCTGGGTGTTATCAAGTCTGCCGTATTGTAGAACAATCGGAGTATTACTTGAAATCTTCATAGCATACTGTGTCTCAAAAGGCACCTTAAACCCACACATATGCTTAATATTATTCATTCTGAAGCATTTAACTCTCTTTGAGCCAACCTCCCATTTTATATCGGTATATGGGTCTTTATCGGTAAAGTAAATGCTTACATTTATAACGGCATCAACATCAGAATCATTTACTATTATCACAGACTCATGACCCTTTGCAACACCTTCGCCCTCCTGCGGTAACTCGCAGTCGGGGATAATCCATTCCTTTTTTCCTATATTAGCCATCTATTTCTATAATTCCTTTCTTTAAGTAGTCGGTCATTGACTTACAACCGTCCTTAGTGATAGCAACACCTTTTTCCCATCTGCAACCGAAGGTAGGACCTGAAATAAATGTATCAACCTGGAAGGTCATATTTTCTTCAAGAGGATAGTCGCTTGTTGTCTCCATCCAAGGAGCTTCAACCTCTATCATACCTGTACCATGACAAGGACCGTAAACAAAGTTATCCTTCATTCCGTTATCCTCATACAATTTGTAGAATTCTTTAGCAACATCAGATGCCATAACGCCTGCTTTTAGCTGGTTAACTGTCCAGTCGTGTGCCTGTAAACAGAAATCAACAATTCTTCTTCTCTCACCCTCTAATTTACCCATAACAACAGGTAAACCAATAGCAGGAGAATAACCGTCGATTTTAGCTGAAAGGTTAAGCTGAACTATATCACCCTTTTCAATCTTTCTGTAGCTTGAACGGCTGATAGCATGTCTTGTTGAGGCTTCTGAGAATACATACATTGGAAGTCCTTCATATTCAGCACCTTCTTCATAAATAACCTTTTGCGCTATACCAACCATTTGTAATTCTGTAACACCTGGTTTTAAGTGACGGATAACTTCGTCAGTAGCAAGGTCAACAATTCTGAAGCCCTCCTGAATACAAGCAAGCTCGTTGATACTCTTGATTTTTCTTAAATTAACCATGATATCATTGCACTTAACAATTTCAGCTTTTGGGAAGCTGTCCTTTAAGCCTTCAAAAATAGGTAATGTACACTCAACATAGCTGCCAAGACCAATTTTAATGTTCTCGCCTGTAACACCGATAGCCTTAAATACATCCTTGAATGTGTCTGCGTGTAATTCGGGATATGCAGGGTCAGCAGACTCTCTGAACTCTCTTAAAACAAACTGTTTGTCGATTTTACCAAAATCCTTTGCAAAGATTGCAGATTCGGGACCTACTAATAATGCCGCATCGCCGTTTGCTGAAATAGCAACTCCTGCTCTTTCGAATAACGGCCAGAAACCGCTGAAATATCTTGCGTTTGCATAGTCTGATTCTGTGCTTGCAACCACCATAACGTCAAGACCTTTTTCACGGATTAATTTAGCCGCTTTTGCAATTCTTTCCTTGTACTCATAATCGGGTATACATATTCTTGTCATGTAAAACAACTCCTTTACTATTATTATTTAATCATATTATACAATAATATTGCATTATTGTATTTAGAAAATAGTAAGTATTTTTTGCACAATATTAAATTAATTTAATTTTATACAACTATTGACTTTTGATAAAAAGATGATAAAATAAAAATGGTGATGAAATATGGAATATAAGCTTAAAACCTTTGACAGTGCGATTGAAGTTACAAAAATTGCCAATATACACTATTTTGAATTTACAAATAAATATCAAACCTTTAAGGATAAACATTCTTTCCGTGAGCTTATTTATGTTGATAGCGGTTTTATCATGGCTGAGGCTGAAAATTATACGGGTGTAATCAGAGAAAATCAGCTTATAATTCACAAAGCTGATGAAATACATTCCCTTACCTGTCCTGATGATGAAGCATCAAATGTTATTATTATCGGATTTGAAGCACACTCATCCTGTCTTGATGTTTTTTCAAGTGCTCCTGTTTCGCTTACAGACGGTCAGAAAAAATTACTTACTGAGATTATAAAAGAGGGAAGAAGTGTGTTTATGCCTCCATATGATGTGCCACAGCAAAAGGATATGCAAAAAAGAAAATTATATCCATTCGGAGCGGACCAGATGATAAAAATAAAGCTGGAAAATTTGTTTATTGAGCTTGTCCGCAGTAAGCACAGCATTCCCAGTGAGGAAAACGGCGAAATTTCCGATGATAAAATTCATGAAATATGCGGTTATTTAAAGGAAAATTTCAGGCAAAAAATAACTTTAGCCGAGCTGTGCTTTTTGTTTGGGACTAACAAAACCACATTGTGTAACAGATTTCGTAATACTTGCGGTGAAACGGTCATTTCATATATTAATAAGCTGAGAATAAAAGAGGCAAAAAAATTACTTCGTTCAGGTAATAATAATCTTACAGAAATTGCTGTAATTGTGGGTTTTTCATCTGTTCATTATTTTAGCAGGATTTTTAAACAATACGAAAATAAATCACCTACCAGTTATTTAAAAACAATAAAATCAAGGCTGATGCTTTAAAGATAAAAGGTAATTCTTCTGTGTATCAGTTATACGATAGCTTTCAAATGCCTTTTGAATTGTTTTATTGTGTACCCAATCAGAAAGACGGTGGTTTTCTATGTACCCTATAACACTGTCCCATTGCTTGGCAAGTGCAGTTGCGAAGTACCATGCAAGCATCATATTTACATAATACTCATCAGATTTGATTTGAGATACCTTTTCGGGATATTCGGGCTTGAATTCATCATCAAGATAATAACACATTAGACATTCAATTCCAAATCTCAATGTGTAGGTATGAGTGGATTTAAGCCACTCATAGATTTCATTCAACAGCCTGTCAGTATTCTTTTTAAAACATTTGGGACGCAGAGAATCGCACGTCGCCCAATTATCAATGTATGGAAGAAACCTGTTTATTTCATATAAACAGTCGTCAAAATCTTTTATTTCAGCGATTAAAAATGAATGCAAATTATTCTCTTCGTAATATTTATGGGGAAGAGAATTTAAAAATTCTTCAGTGTTATTGTTCTGTAATTCCTTAGCAATTGAACGTATCCTCGGAATACGTACTCCGATGATTGTGTCGGGATTTATTGTAGGCATTAGTCTTGAGTGGAATTTTTTGTATTCCAAATCTTGATTATCAAAAAGTAATTGACTTATTATATTTAACATTTTTTCACCGCCTTTATCTTATTATAAGCTTTATTTATAAGCT
>JAFQNU010000090.1 GCA_017420825.1 Clostridia bacterium | reverse complement strand
TTATTTTTACAAATTATTTTATTTTCTATTACTTCATTTTTTAATTTTTCAAGCTTGTCTATGTTAATACAATTTGTTATGAGTCTGCTTATTTCCTTACCCGTACCGCCCATTACATATACCGTATCACATACTTTTTTAGGTAAATCAACAAGAGTATTATCAATATAATCCAGTATCTTCTTATCGTCCATGGTATAAACACCAAATTTATTATATAGTCTTTTTACACCTAATTTATATGAGGCAAAAAAATCCATTTCTCCATTTTCAAATACAATAATCTGACAGCTTCCTCCGCCTAAATCTATGCCTATGCCGTTACAATTATCGCCAACAACAGATTTTATTGAATAAAAATCATAAAATGCCTCTTCCTTTTCAGACAACAGTTCAATTGATATACCACAGCACTCAATAACAGCACTGTTAACCTCATCAAAATTCTCAACATCACGCATAGCCGATGTTGCAAAACAGTAGAGCATATTAATATTTTCGGATTTGATAAAAGCCTTTGATTTTTGCAATACTTGTATAAGCGAAAGAATGCCGTCATAGCTAAGCTTTTTACCAACCGTATATTTTAAAATCTCCGATTCTGATACAATGTCTTTCTCTTTTTCAATGCTGTCACCAACATTGTATATAACTGTACGGATTGTGTTTGTACCTATATCAATTACTGCACATCTCATAAGCTTTTTACTCCTGTTTATTAGTATAAATTGTAATGTTCTCAGGCTGAGGAAAAATTGTTCAGATTGTGTGGATAGCCGAGCGCCGTGTATGCTTATACTCAAGCGAGGCTAAACGTGCAATATGGACAATTTTAACCAGCCTGTTTCAACATATAATTAAGACGGCTTAATAATAAGCCGTCTTAAAATAATTAGTCGTTAGACACCTTTATAACCTCTCTGCCCTTGTAATAGCCACAAGCCTTACAAACGGTGTGAGGTAATTTATATTCGTGACACTGTGGACACTCAACCATTGCAGGAACAGTTAATTTCCAGTTAGCACGTCTTTTATCTCTTCTTGATCTCGATACTTTACCCTTAGGTACTGCCATCTCAATCACACCTCCTATTCGGTATCGGAATTTTTCATGATTTCAGCTAACGCTGCCCATCTTGGATCTATCTCGTCATTTGAGCAGTTACACTCAGAAACGTTCAAATCCTGACCGCACTCAGGACATAATCCCTTGCAGTCCTCTTTGCATAAAAATTTTGCGGAAATATTCATTAAGAAATTATTGATAACAATATCATCAATATCAAGTGTGTAGCCCGAAAATACAACAACGTCTTCATCAACAAATTCGTCTGCATTATCATCTCTGACTAACACCTCGGAAATATCAAAATTAACACTTGTCTCCATCGGCTTACAGCATCTGGCACAATGAACCTGTACCGTTCCGCTTACATTTGCCTGCAACTGGAGTGATTTTGTGTTATTAGTAATTTTTCCATTCACCAAAAGACCATCCGGGAAAGAGAATTCCTCTCCAAGAAAATCTGTGCTTTCAAAACTGCACTTCTGGCAAAGCTGCATACTTCCGTCATAATCCTTGATTATTGAGGACAGGTCGATAATCATAACAATTCTCCGTTTCTTGGTTGTAAATTAAGTATTTGTCAGTTATAATTACTTCAATTCAACCTTAGCGCCTGCTTCTTCAAGCTTAGCCTTCATTGATTCAGCTTCTTCCTTAGCAACGCCTGTCTTCAATGACTTAGGAGCACCGTCAACTAATTCCTTAGCTTCCTTCAAGCCTAAACCTGTAAGTTCTCTTACAACTTTGATTACGCCAAGCTTTGATGCATCTGCATCTGCCAAAACAACCTCAAACTCTGACTGCTCAGCAGCAGCTGCGCCACCTTCAGCAACAGCACCTGCAACCATAACAGGAGCAGCAGCGCTAACGCCGAATTCTTCTTCCATAAGCTTTACAAGCTCAGCAACTTCCAATAATTTCAATTCTTTGATATCATCAAGTATTTTCTGTACGTCTGCCATAATAATGACCTCCTATAATTTTAAATAATAATTTTGCGGACCATTTGTCCTTTGTAATTACTCAGCAGCGGGAGCCTCTTCAGCCGGAGCCTCAGCGGTTTCCTCTGCCTCTGCAGCCGGAGCTTCCTCAACGACTGCTTCCTCAGCCTTCTCCTCTGCTGCAGCTTCTTCTGCAACCGGAGCTTCAGCAGGTGCTGCATCTGCTGCTTTCTTTGCTATAAGGTCTGCGATTTCTTCGCCACCCTCAACAATTGTGTTAAGCAATCTTGCAAGTCCCGAAATAGGGGAATTCAAGCTGCCCATGATCTTTGCGATAAGAACTTCCTTGCTTGGTGTCTTTGCAAGCTGTGTAAGCTCGTCCATAGATAAAACTTTTCCATCCATGAAACCTGACTTGAGTTCAAGCTTGTTATTATCTTTTGCAAAATCAGCCAATACCTTTGCCGGAGCAACTGCATCCTCTGATACTGCCAAAGCTGTAGGACCATGTAAGATAGAGTCCAAATCCTCAAGACCTGTTTGATTTGCTGCTAAACGAAGTAATGTGTTTTTAACAACGAAATATTTAACACCGGCTTCTCTTAAATTGTTTCTGAGTTTTGTGTCTTCTTCAACAGTTAATCCTCTGTAATCAACGAGAACACCTGTTGTAGCACCCTTCAAAATCTCAATAAGTTCAGCAACCTGTGCTTTTTTTGCGTCTAAAACTTTTTCACTTGGCATTTAACAATTCACCTCCTGTAAGAATGTTAAACCTTCAAAAATGAAGGCTCTTTGCCGTAGACGAACGCAAAGAGCCATTAGTAAGCATATTATACTAAATAACACCTCGGCAGGGCTTACCTTTTTGCCTGCTGTCTACGGATTTATATTTACTCATGGATTATACCACAAATAAAATACTTTGTCAATACCTAATTTTAAAATTAGCTTAATTTAGATGAATTTACCTTTATTCCAGGTCCCATTGTTGAAGCTACAACAACACTTCTCAAATACTGACCTTTTGCAGCTGATGGCTTAGCCTTTATAACAGCACCCATCAATGCTGTAAAGTTCTCGTTAAGCTTATCCTTACCGAAGGATACTTTACCGATTGGACAGTGAATAATATTTGTCTTGTCAAGCTTGTACTCAATTTTACCTGACTTAATTTCAGCAACAGCCTTTGAAGCGTCCATAGTAACTGTTCCTGCCTTTGGTGACGGCATCAATCCCTTAGGACCTAAAACCTTACCTAAACGACCTACAACACCCATCATGTCAGGAGTTGCAACAACTACGTCAAAATCAAACCAATTTTCTTTCTGGATTTTTTCAACCATATCCATTTCGCCAACATAATCAGCACCTGCTGCAGTAGCCTCATCAGCCTTTGCACCCTTAGCAAATACCAATATCTTAGCAACCTTACCAGTTCCGTGCGGAAGAACGATAGCTCCTCTTACCTGCTGGTCTGCGTGTCTTGAATCAACGCCAAGCTTAATGTGTGCTTCAACAGTCTCGTCAAATTTAGCCTTTGCTGTTTTTGTTACAAGCTCCATAGCCTCAACCGGCTCATACTGCTTTGCTCTATCAACAAGCTTTGCGCTATCCTGATATTTTTTACCTCTAAACATATTATTTCCTCCTTATGTGGTCAATCAAGGATTTTCTCCTCTCCCACTGAATTTAAAAATCGCTGCAGCCGATAAATCAGTCTCCGACTACAATACCCATACTTCTTGCAGTACCTGCAATCATGCTCATAGCAGCTTCAAGACTTGCTGCATTTAAGTCCGGCATCTTCTGCTCAGCAATTGCCTGCAAATCAGCCTTTGATACTGTTGCAACCTTTGTCTTGTTAGGTACGCCTGAACCGCTTTCGATTTTGCAAGCCTTCTTTAAAAGAACTGCAGCAGGCGGAGTTTTTGTGATAAACGAGAATGAATGGTCTGCATAAACGGTGATAACTACCGGAATGATAAGACCTGCATCCTTTGCTGTTTTTTCGTTAAATTCCTTTGTAAACTGCATAATGTTTACACCGTGCTGACCTAAAGCAGGACCAACAGGGGGAGCCGGAGTTGCTTTACCGGCAGGAATTTGTAATTTAATATAACCTACGACTTTCTGTGCCATGATATGGCCACCTCCTATTTCTTTGCAGACTTTGCTGCATAATGTGGTAATTGCGGGCATTTAAGCCCTCCCACTGTTACCAGAGGGAATATATAAAATGCTCATTATATGAACAATTTATAGCTTTGTTTTTAATCAGGCATTGATACCTGATTATAATCCACCTCAACGGGTGTCTCTCTGCCGAACATTGAAACCTTGACAACAAGCTTGCGTGTAGCCTTGTCAATTGACTCAACCGGGCCTGAAAAGCCCTCCATAGGTCCTGTTTTAATAACAACCAAATCTCCGACAGATACGTCCATGTCGTCCATTCTCACCTGTGTAAAGCCAAGCTTTTCCACCTCGCTGTCAGGAAGAGGAACCGGCTTTGAACCGGGGCCTACAAACCCCGTAACGCCTCTGGTGTTTCTTACAACATACCAGCTCTCGTCATTCATTATCATTTTAATAATAACGTATCCTGGGAAAATCTTTCTCTTTACAATTTTTTCAACGCCGTCTTTTTCTTCAACAACATCTTCAAGCGGAACTTCAACATTTAAAATCAGATGCTCGATACCACGGTTTTCAACTGATTTTTCAATATTTGCCTTCACTTTATTCTCATAACCGGAATATGTGTGAACTATATACCACTTTGCTTCTTCAGCCATAATAACTCTCCTTTATTTCAGAGTCTTTGTAACGACATCCAGCAATGCAGTGAATGCCACATCACATATAGATAGAACTATGCCAGTGATGATGATGAATGATAAAATAACAAGAGTGTTGCGGATTAACTGTTGCTTGCCCGGCCATGTAACTTTTTTCATTTCAGCCTTTGTTTCTTTAAAGAACTTAACAATTTTATTTGTCTTTTTTACGTTTGTTTCAGACATTTAATACACCTCAATTCTTATTATTTTGTCTCTTTGTGAAGAGTATGCTTTCTGCAGAATCTGCAGTATTTGTTCATTTCCAGTCTGTCCGGATCATTCTTCTTATTCTTCATAGTGTTATAATTTCTCTGTTTACACTCTGAGCAAGCTAATGTGATTTTAACTCTCATTTTGTACACCTCCGTTTGATTTCATATGTTTATCTCGGATAGCCTTCGACACGCAAAAAAAAAAGAAGCTACACCTCAATTGCCTATATTATAGCATAGGGGTGGGTGCTTGTCAACACTTTTTTTACAAATTTTATTAATATTTTTAAATAAAAGTGTAAAAAAGAGGTAAAACTAATTAAAAATTATTCATATTGTTATAAGCAGGAGGCGAAAATATGCTTATTTTTTACGGAAAGAGCGTATATGACGGAATTGCCATAGGAAAACTGAGAATTTTCGAAAAGGATAAACCATTGGTTAAAAGAGTTCACACAGACAATCCCGACAACGAACTAAAGCGCTTTTATAATGCGAAAGAGCTGGCGCTCAATGAATTGGAGCAGCTTTATAAAAAAGCATGTCAGGAGGTTGGCGAGGATAATGCGGCAATCTTTGAAATTCACAAGCTCATGTTGAATGACGGAGACTACATTGACTCAATAGAAAATATCATTTTAAATCAAAGTCTTAATGCAGAATACGCAGTAGCTTCAACAGGTGGAAATTTTGCACATATTTTTTCCGAAATGGACGACGCATATATGCAGGCAAGAGCAGCAGATGTGCAGGATATTTCCGAACGTCTGATAAAAATATTACAGGGGTGCGGCACCGAGTGTAACGCCTTTGCTGAGCCGTCAATTCTTGCCGCCGAAGACCTTGTGCCAAGCGAAACCGTACAGCTTGACAAATCCTCTGTGCTTGCTTTTGTCACTGCAAAGGGGTCTGCAAATTCTCATACAGCAATTCTTGCAAGGACGATGAATATTCCTGCAATTATAGGCGTCGACCTGACCAAAACAGATGATATTGACGGTAAGCTTGCAATCGTTGACGGATTTTCAGGTACGGTGTACGTTGAACCTGATGAGGATATATTAAAGAAAATGCAGGCTTTGGCGGATGAAGAAAATAACAAACGAGAGCTGTTACAGGAGCTTCGTGGCAAGGAAAATATTACATTATGCGGAAGACAGATAAATGTTTTTGCCAACATAGGCAACACAAAGGATTTAGCTCTTGTTCTGCAAAATGACGCAGGCGGAATAGGTCTCTTCCGCAGTGAGTTTATCTATCTTGAAAATAATGATTTCCCCACCGAAGAGGAACAGTTTTCAATATATAAAATGGTTGCAGAAACAATGGCGGATAAAAAAGTAATAATACGTACACTCGACATAGGTGCCGACAAGCAGGCTAAATATTTTAATCTTCCACAAGAAGAAAATCCAGCAATGGGATTAAGAGCTATCCGTCTTTGTTTAAAAAAGCCTGAAATATTCAAAACACAGCTCCGTGCCATTTTCAGGGCGGCATTATTCGGAAATATTTCTGTTATGTACCCTATGATTACATCTGTTGAAGAAATAAAACGAATTAAAGAAATTGTCAGAGAGGTTGAAAATGAGCTTTCAGAACAAAATATCCCCTATGAACTTCCCGAACAGGGAATTATGATTGAAACCCCTGCCGCCGTTATGATTTCTGACCTGCTTGCAAAGGAAGTGTCATTTTTCAGCATCGGTACAAACGACCTCTCTCAATATACCCTTGCAATTGACAGACAAAATGATGAGCTTGACGAATTTTACAACGCTCACTCCGAGGCAATACTCCGAATGATTGAACTCACCGTCAAAAATGCACATGAGGAAGGTATATGGGTAGGTATTTGCGGAGAATTAGGCTCTGATACCTCACTTACAGAAAGATTTCTTAAAATGGGAATCGATGAGCTTTCCGTTTCTCCGTCAAGAGTGCTTTATGTGCGAAAGATTATCCGAGAAACAAAAATAAGCTAAACAAATTTAAAACGGCAGACACTCCCTTTTGAAGTATCTGCCGTTATGATTTATTTAGCTAAAAATGCAAATACATCTGTCGCCTCACCGTCAACAACCTTTGCAAACGCAAAGTTGACACTTGATTTGTTGACGCATTCACCAAAATCACCCACATAATCCCAAAGAATTGTATCTCCGCCATTTGCATTGTATGCATCTGCAAATCTCGTCGCTACAATTGAACCGCCTGCATATAATCGGGCATCTTTCCTTGTCTGAGCATAATCATATACATAAATATTGGTATCCTGTGTATAATCGATTTCATAGCAACCACCCGCACCATTGCGTATATCATTATATTTATTTGTAATTAAACCATATTCATCATCATAGGCAATTGAACCTAATGTGAAATACGAGTCTCCTTTTTCCATAACAGGTCCGAACACGAGCTGAATTGCATCAAACTGCGTTGTGTACCATTCCTTTGCAAAGTCCGGAGGCATACAGCCACTGTCGTCTACCGGATATCTGACAATACCGTTATCAATAATTTTCATATCATTATCTTCAACAAGTGTTGCTGTTAAATCACTGTAAGCAGGCTCATCACCAAATGAGAAAATAACATCAATTTGGTCAACATAGCCTTCATTATTTGTCATGAAGAAGATAACATCGCCACGGTTAAGGCTTGTAACATCATCACCCTCTGCATCATGCGAAACCCACAAGTCTGTAGCCTCACCTTCATATAATACAGGAACACCGTAAACAAAATTGCCATATACATCTTCAGTATGTGTTAATGCGCCTGTTACAACCGCAAAGCTTGTTTCTGCATTATAATTTATTACAGCACTTGTTACAATCACTAACGGATACGCTCCGTCAGAGCTCGCCTCACCAAATGCAAATGCTTCGTATTGCGTGCCTTCAACCAAATCATCTGCTGAGGCAATTCCCAAATCAGAATAACTGTTATATCCCTCTGCGACATAAATAACGGCATCGAAAATCACTGTCGATCTATCAAGCTTAATACTTCCTATTGTTGATGTGTTTTTATCATATGAACCAAAAGTGCCGGTTTGCCAATCCATTGAATCAATGCATACAGGCAAAAATTTAATTGTGCTTATTTTACCCGTTTCTGTATTAATATTATATTCAACAACTCTGTCAACTACACTTGTTTTACCATTTTGAGCATTACCGTTTTGGTAAACAGCATTAAGAATATACTCTTCTGCCTCTGCATTTCTGTATACCTCCGTATTATTTTCATCAACAACACGACCGTCAAATACGTATAACTTTGCCACACCGTCAGTTGTATATAATGTTGCCTTGTATCCTTCCGCTGAATCTGAGTAAATGAACCTGTCTATAATTGCTCTTTCAGGCTCAGCAGTATCTGTCTCACCATCATCAGGTACAGCATCGTCATTTTCTTCATCATCCGACTCTTGCGTTCCGGTTATATTTCCCATCGTTATCACAACAAAAGGATATGTTCCATCCGAACATTTTGAGCCGTATGCATATGCGGCATAAGCCTCATCATCAATCAGATTTTTAATTGTACAAACCTCTAAATCGCCTATATCATAATTACCGTCAACATATTCTGCCGCATTAATGATTTTTGTATTACTGCTCAGCTTAACACCTCCGATTCTTGCATTCCTCTCACTGTATGTCTCCATGCTTCCGTCATCATAAAGCGAGCTTACATACGGTGTTACA
Organism: Clostridia bacterium; assembly: GCA_017420825.1. Classification (GTDB taxonomy): domain Bacteria; phylum Bacillota; class Clostridia; order UBA1381; family UBA1381; genus RGIG1988. The sequence goes on along the minus strand of JAFQNU010000090.1, from coordinate 868 downwards.
AACTGAACTTTTTTTAGCTCTCCTGCGGCTGAAATTTTATATTCTATAATTCTGTCTAAAACATCTGTTCTGCTATAATCATCGTTATATACAGCATCTATAATATAATTCTCCGCATCTGTTCCTGTTATTGTGTCTCCGTTTTCATCAACAACATCACCATCAAACACGCAGGTTTTCTCTTGACCCTCATCGGTGTAGAGTGTTGCTACATACGAATCCTCCGACACTGAATATATAAACTTATTAAGAACAGCATATTTAACTGATCCCGCCACAATTTCCCAATCGTAAATTCTTCCGAAGCAGTCAAGATATAAAGTGTATTCATCACCAACCGTCAATTCATCTTCATACACGTCAGCAAACATGTATTTTTCTCCGTCAATTTTAACCCATTCTTCACCCGGATTTTTTTCTGTCAACACTCCGCTTACTGTATCTCTTGAAACATATATTTCATAGAAAAATGAATCTACAAAATAACCGCTGATATCATATGCAATTGTTAAAACATCTCCCTCACGAAGGTCATCAACCGTAATCTCCTCACCGTCAAGGTAAATACTATATACTAAATCCTCATTTTCGGGGTCAAGTATAATTGATGATGGTGCATTTTCAATATATATCTTTCCCGTCGATGCAATCACTCCCATAACCTTTCCCGTCACATAGTAATTTACATGAATTGTATCATAATACCCGTCGGTTTTATATGTATCAACAAGCTTAATATTTCCGGTCTCGCACCTCAATACATAATTCTCAATGTTTTCTCGTGTTCCTTCAATCAGCACTCCATTTACATATAAATCCACGTCAAGCTCTGAATAATCATAATTACTTCTTTGTAACACATACTTTG
>JAFQNU010000089.1 GCA_017420825.1 Clostridia bacterium | reverse complement strand
GTAAAGGTGGATTATACAATGGTTGGAAAGCTTCAGCATAAAATCGCATGTGACAATCTTATCCTTGATAACACAGATTACGCAGATGATGTGACCTTTTATGTATGTTGTTTAATGGATAAAACTCAAAAGTTTATTGAAGATATAACAGATTTGACTAACGGTAAGGCTGTTTGCACGGTTGTGGAGAATAAATACACAGATATATAAAATAAGTCTTTACATAATAATGTTTTAGTGATAGAATTATTGTAGAAAGGAAGATGACATATGAAAAAAATATTTGTTATTGGTTCTGTTGTTTTCGCATTACTGCTTTGTGCATGTAAGCAGACAGAAAATTATGAAAATGAATTACATACTCAAAAACCGGAAATAACAGAAAAGGTTATAGCGGGTAATCCTCCCCACGATGTGGAAAAGTATTTATATGAGCCTGTTGCACGATACACAACAAATATAATAAGTGATGAAAATGAGGACATAATAACATTGTACACATCAGCTCAGAGAGATATGAGAGGGGATATGATGTGGGACGATACCCAGGATTGGGTTTTGCAGGTTAAGACAGGAAATGAAATTCGTGAGCTGTATAAGCAGAGACTTCACGGCAGTGTGTACTTTAATGTGTCTGATTACTATAATGACGGTGCTGACGAAAAGGTTATCACACTTTTTATTACAACAAACGCATCAAATGAGATAAGAGAGTACAGATATAATGGAGAAAATTTTGTTGAAAAAGTTGTATATACATCTGACGAAGCTGCAAATGAAGGTATAGGAAGGCATTATACGTCAATACCGATGTATGAATAAATCTGAAGGGAGAAATGAAAATGAACATAACAAAGGAAAATTTTGAGGCAGAGGTTGTAAATTCACAAATACCTGTATTAGTGGATTTCTGGGCGGCATGGTGCGGACCATGTCAGATGCTTGCCCCGATAATTGAAGAGCTTGAAAAGGAATATGAGGGAAAAGCCAAAATATTAAAGGCAAATGTTGATGAACAGGCAGAGCTTGCATCAGAGTATGCAATAGTTTCAATTCCTACAATGATTATATTTAAAAACGGAAAGGTTGTAAAAAAGCTTGTCGGTGTTCATTCGTTTGACGATTTGTGTGATGTACTTGATGAGTTTATTTAAGCTATGAAAAATAAAATTATTCTTGCCGCAAAATCGGTCGGTTGCAGTGAAATCGGGATAGTGCGTGCAAGAAAGTTTTTCGAACTGACAAAAATTTTAGAGCGAAGAGGAAGAGTGAGCTTTGTTGAACCTGATTATGAGAAAAGGATAAATCCTTTTCTCATAATGGGTGATGTTAAAAGTATAATAGTCTGCCTTTTTTCCTACTACAACGGACAAAGAGGAAAAATATCCTCATATGCACATGGTAAGGACTATCATCCGGTGATAAAGGAAAAGCTTGAAAAAATTTGTGATGTACTTAATGAACAGGGAGCAAAAACTCTTACTCTTGTTGATAATTCCCCGTTGGTTGAAAGATATCTTGCCTACCTTTGCGGTCTTGGTTTTTTTGGTAAAAACACAATGCTGATAAATGAAAGGCTTGGCAGTGAATTTTTTATTGGTTGTATTCTTACCGATTTTGAGCTTGACGAGGACAGGCCTTTAGACAATGATATGTGTATTGGCTGCAACAGGTGTATTGAAGCTTGTCCGGGTGGTGCATTGCAGGAAGGTTTTTTGTTTGATGAAAATAAATGCGTTTCGTTTTTAACTCAAAAAAAAGGTGAGCTTACACAAGAAGAAAAAGAAATAATAAAAAAATCAGGATACATCTGGGGCTGTGACAAATGCACAGAGGTTTGCCCTTATAATAAAAATCTACCCATTACCGGTATTTCGGAGTTTAAAAATGAACTTATAACAGATTTGGAAATCAGTGAGGAAATGTCGAACAAGGAATTTAAAAAAATGTATGGCGACAGGGCATTTTCGTGGAGAGGGAAAAGCATACTGTTGAGAAACCAGAAAATAATAAGTGAATAAATGTATAATTATGCAATAAATTTGCATAATTATACATTTTGTGTTTGTTGAAAATGAATATTGATGTGCATATATCAGAGAAAAATTAGATAATATATACAAATATTTAATAAATTATTCTATAAACATTGAATTTTTATGCAGTGTGGTATATAATTATAGAATATTTTCAATTAGCTGAAAGGACAAAAAGAAAATGGAACTTGAACAAATCCGTCTTTTGGATGAGCAATATTATATGAATACATTCGGAAAGAGACTAAATGTTGCCTTTGACAGAGGTGAGGGAATAAGACTATATTCAACCGAGGGTGAGCAATATTATGACTTTCTTGGTGGAATTGCAGTAAATGCACTGGGACATTCTCATCCGAAATTTGTAAACAGATTAAAAGAACAGCTTGATAAGCTTTTACATACATCAAGCCTTTACTACATAGAAAATCAGGCAAAGCTTGCACAAAAGCTGTGTGAAAACTCATGTGCTGATAAGGCATTTTTCTGTTCTACCGGGGCAGAAGCTAATGAGGGTGCAATAAAGCTTGCAAAGATATATTTTTATAAAAAGGGTAAGGAGAATTATGAAATAATTTCTCTTGACAAGTCCTTCCACGGAAGAACTCTTGCAACAGTTGCCGCAACAGGACAGGAAAAGTATCAAAAACCATACAGACCGCTGACTCCGGGATTTATACAGGTTGAGCCTGATAATATAGATGCAGTTTACAATGCTGTAACTGATAAAACGGCGGCAATAATGATTGAGCTTATACAGGGTGAGAGCGGAGTTTATCCGATGTCGGTTGAATATGTTAAAAAACTGAGAGAATTGTGCGATGAAAAGGGTATAATTCTTATTTTCGACGAAGTTCAGACGGGCATGGGCAGAACAGGCGAGTATTTTGCACATCAGTATTACGGTGTTGAGCCTGATATCTTTACATCAGCAAAGGCTTTAGGCGGAGGAATACCTATTGGAGCAATTGGAGCAAAGGATTTTGTGGCACAGGCATTTGAACCGGGTGACCATGGAACAACATTTGGAGGAAACCCGTTTGCAACTGCCGCAGGACTTGGTGTTTTTGAGATTTATGAGGAAGAGAAAATACTTGAAAATGTTAAAGTTATGAGTGCTTACTTTATGAGTGAGCTTGAAAAAATAAAGGAAAAGCATACGGACAAGATAGTAGAGTTAAGAAATGCCGGCTTGCTTATCGGCATAGAGCTTAAAGGGGAGTATGCCAGGGACACATTCAACAAAATGTTTGAAAAGAAATATCTTACAAGCCTGTGTAAAAATACTTTAAGAATTGCACCGCCGTTAATAATTACAAAGCAGGATATTGACGGATTTATAAACGTTTTGGACGAAATATTATAAGAACGGAGAGATATAATGACAGAATATCAGTCTTTATTTGAAGTGAGAGTTGCTACATATGATGATATACCCGATATACTTGAAATAACAAAGGAAGCATTTGTAAAATATGCGGAGCTTGCAGGGATTGAGACAACTCCTGCATTGCATGAAACATATGACGATGTTAAAAGAGATATTGATACAAAAATTGTGCTTGTAGCATTCTCTGACGGAACTCCTGTGGGAAGTGTAAGAGTTGAGGTGTTTGATGATAAT
>JAFQNU010000011.1 GCA_017420825.1 Clostridia bacterium | reverse complement strand
TGCATTTTATCAGACGCAGGTTATAAAACAGGCAAATACACCTCTCCGAATATGTTGAAGGTAAACGAAAGAATTAATATAGATGGTGTTGATATATCTGATATTGACCTCGAAAACACACTTTCTGATGTATCTGATGCAGCAAAAAAGCTTGATAAAATGCCAACTCAATTTGAAATATGGACTGCTGCAGCCTTTTGTTATTTTAAAGAGAGGAATTGTGATTTTGTTGTCCTTGAAACAGGGCTTGGCGGTGAACATGACGCAACAAATGTCATAAAAAATCCTGTTATAACTGTAATAACACGTATTGCCGTTGACCATACCGAGTATCTCGGAAATACAATCAGTGATATAGCAAGAGCAAAGGCAGGAATTATTAAGCCAAGTATTTACGGCGGCTGCACAGTAACACTTAACCAACCAACCGATGTTGATAAAATACTAAAAGATACTGCTTTAAAATATTCAAACGAATATATAGTAACAAAACCTCATAATCTCCACCCCTTTATATCAGATTTTGAAGTCTTTGACTATGACGGTCTTTCAAACATTAAAATGCAACTTCTCGGTGCTCATCAGGCAGAAAATGCCTCTTTAGCAATAGAATGTGCAAGAAAGCTGAAAATTGATAATAAATATATTTTATCAGGCATTGAAAGAGCAAAAAATATCGGACGTTTTGATTTAATTTCAAAAAATCCCGATATTCTCTTTGACGGCGCACACAACAAAAACGGAATGTCTGCATTAAGTGAAAACCTATTAAGATGTTTTCCCGACAGAAAGATAAATTACATTATGGGCTTTATGAAAGACAAGGACATTGACGGCGCCATATCCCAATTAAAAAACAACGGCAATAATTCCGTTGTTTATACTGTTACCGTAAAAGATAATCCAAGAGCAATATCCTCCGTGGAGCTTTCAAAAAAACTTGCACAACACGGATTTGATGTGATATCATGCACTTCTGTTCGTGAAGCTCTTGAGCAGAGCATAAAAACTGATGCGCTTACCGTCATTTGCGGCTCCTTATATCTTTACAAAGATTTATTTGAAGAATTTAATTAAATGAACAGTGGTCTCCTCTTGACATATCAAGCACACCGCCAATTGAACTTATTTCTTCCCTCAAATGTTCAATTTCTGCGGCGTCCTCATTGCCTGAGGAGGCTTTGTTATTGTAAAGGGAATAATTTTCCCTTTGTATTTTGGGAGTAAGATTTGGCATTACAACATTTGCTCCTGCCATAAATCCACGTTTTCGTCCATTTTCAGAGTCAAGAGTTGCAAGAGCTGTTGTTGCAGGCAAAAGAGCTTTTGGAAGCATCAGTCTTGTAAGTGATAGCATTGTAAGTGTATTTTCTATACCTCCTCCAGAAAACTCTCCAAACGGTGTATCACAATGCGGAATAAACGGACCTATTCCAACCATTTCGGGTTGTAATTCCTTTAAAAACAATAAGTCCTCAGCCAACTCTGCACTTGTCTGATATGGTGAGCCTACCATAAATCCTGCTCCTGTCTGATAACCAAGCTCCTTTAAAGTATATAGACACTTTTTTCTGTCAGATAGCTTCATATTTTTAGGGTGAAGTCTGTTATAATGCACATCGTCTGCTGTTTCATGTCTCAATAGATATCTGTCTGCCCCTGCACTCTTGTACATCTTATACTCTTCCCTGCTCTTTTCACCTATGGAAAGAGTTATGGCCTTGTCAGGATACAAATTCTTTATTGAAAACACAATATCACATATATCATCAGCTGTATATTTTGTATCCTCTCCGCCCTGCAAAACAAAGGTGGAAAAACCCAGCTCATTGCCCCTTTCACAGCATTTTATAATTTCTTCCTTTGACAGCCTGTACCTTACAGCATTTTTGTTTCCCAAACGTATCCCGCAATAAAGACAATTATTTTTACAATAGTTTGTAAATTCAATCAATCCCCTTGCAAATACCCTATTACCATAATGTTCTGTTTTTACTCTCACAGCCTCCACGCCCAAATCAACAGGAGGATTTTGTATGAGTTCTGTCAATTCCTTTTTATTTAAACCCGTAATATCCATAACGACTTATTCAAATTCCTTTAAGATACTATTCTTATACTCACTAAATCCGCTTCTTTTTATTCCGGCATCAATCGAAACGACATTCTTACTTTTTTGAATTAAATCATGCCTGTCCAATGCTCTGAACCCATTGAGTAAGATATAATCTAATGCTTCCCTTACTACAACCAATCCTTCATATTCGGTTATATAATCTATCGGAAGCTCACATACATATGACATTTTACAAAGTGTGATTATATCAGGAACTGTTCTGTTATTTTCGTAATTGGATATAGTTTCTTTTGTAACCCCAAGAATTTCTGCCATCTGTGCCTGTGTAACGCCTATACTTTCTCTTGCATGACGTATTCCACGTGAAATATCTATTGCCATAATTTCCTCCGTTTATATAAATATGCTCTTTTATCATTATAATATCACACCCAAATTATATTGTCAATACTTTACGAATGTAGCACCACCCAATAAAATTCCAAAAAATATTGCACATTTAAAAAATATATGCTATAATTACATACAGATTAAATTATACAAAGGAGATTATTATCATGCAAATACGTGATGGATTTTTATTAAGAGAGGTTGCAGGAAACTTTGTGGTTGTTGCAATTGGTGATGACGTACTTGATTTTAACGCTGTTATCACTGTTAATGAGCTTGGTGCAACCATATGGCACGGAATAGAGGACAGAAAGGATAAAGCACAGATTGTTGAAGAAATTTTAACAGAGTATGACATTGATAAGGAAACAGTTTCCAACGACTTTGACGAATTTATTTCACAACTAAAGAGTAATAATATTATTACCGACTAATTTTGAAAGGACATTATAATGACTTATAAGGGTATAGTATTTTTTGATTATGACGGAACTTTAGCGGACGAAAAAGAGGGCATATACTATCCAACAGACACAACAAAGTCAGCGATTAAAAAACTTCAGGAAAATGGTTATCTTGCCATCCTCGCAACAGGGCGCTCAAAATGCTGTGTTCCCGAAACAGGGATTGATTTTGACGGCTATGTTACCTCAAACGGAGGTTATTCAGAGGTTTTAAAAAAACCGACACATTCTGCAGGCTATAATTCTGATGAGGTATTGGAGTTAAGCCGTAAATTTGAAGAAATTGGCCTATGCTATTCTTGGGAAAATCAACAAAACTGTTTTTCCGACTGTATGTCCGAGCCGAAATTTCTTGCCATGCTTGACAATTTCAAGCTTCCGCGAAGTGTATTTATACCAAAACCTGATACCGTTCCGCCTGACATTTCAAAACTACTTATAACATATGAT
>JAFQNU010000010.1 GCA_017420825.1 Clostridia bacterium | reverse complement strand
TCTGTATGTTACTATTGCAGACGGCAATATTATTAAGAAGTTACAAAATTTTTAGTTATCGGAGATAAGATAATATTTTTTAATTATTTAAGATAAAAAGTACATCATCATATTAAGTTAGGAAAATATACCCTGTTATTTGATTCTTTATTTTAAAGCAAATAAATAGCCTATTAGAAATATTAACAAGACAACAGGGACATTTCCTCAACATTATATAAATCTATTTTTAATGAAATTAAGGCATTCTTTCGTCTATCAGAATTCAATTAAAATAATTCTTTTACAGCTTTTTCCAACTCTTCCTGACCTTTCTCTGCCACATATTGTTGCCAAAGAGCTTCATTATTTTTAAAACTGCTGACAGATTGGCTAATAACAGCCTCTTGAGCAATTTGTGTATCAACAGCAACAAGTATATAAAGCTCATTACATGGAGATACCCACGACGCAAACTGTTTTGAACCTGAAATCATTTGAGAGGCAACTTGTTTAGAAACAGATGCCGCTACTCTGTCAACAGTTTCCTCGTCTCCAATACCGGTAGTCTGTGTAAAATTTTTAAACATATTATTAACTTTAATTGATAATATTCGAGCAATTTCATCTCTGCCGTTTGCAAGAGCTTCAGTTCTTGCAAAATTTATCCCTGCCTTTCCTATTTTAGCCATTCCGACAGCAGAAAGACCGCCTTCCGCTGCCCCTGATATTGCCCATTCAGGAGCTCCTTCAAAACATGCGGCAATCTCGGGAGCATTTTCTTCCACAGAAGATACTTTTGAGGCACAACCTACTGCCACTGCTGATAAAATAATTGCAAATAATATTTTTTCCATAACTGCCTCTCTTTTTATTTATCGCACACGACTTACTATTTTGGTAAAGACTGTTTACTTATAATTGTTGAAAAAGACTGTTTTGGATACACTGCTTATGCACCCAAAACAGTCACAAAACAATAAAAAAAGGTTACTGTACTGTGCTCATCTGTTTTTTAAGTTTTTCTCTATTTTCTATATTTGCTTTATTACGCTCTATTGCACCTATCACCAATTCACTTTGTGTAGATTTGATAGAGAACATGCTAAGTGTATTTCCGAAAAAACCACTTGGAGGAAGAACTTTTTCAATTTTTTCCAATATATCTATTGCTTTTTGATACTCTCCTGCAAGCTCTAAACACAATGCATAGTTGTAGGCAGGAGCTACTGCTTCAGGATTTTTTTCAAGTTTAGTATTCCAAGTTTCACAAGCTCTGTCTAAGCGTTTATCTTTTGCCAAACGTATACCTTCTTTAAGTTTGTCTTTGGACGTATCATCTGTTATCCCGTTTTTACTGCTCATCAGCTCTAATTTAACATCCTGAGCATAAGGGGCAATATCTTTCCTAAAGGCTGTAAGAATATTTTGTTTTGCCAATGCTTCCAATTGATTTTCGCTTACAGGGTCTTCATCCTGACATCTACCGACAGATATAGTATCTGTAAGCAAATTGGAATACACTACCTTGCCTGTGCTTGTGCTTACAAGTCTTGGATTCACATTCAATGTTAATGTTTTTTGAACACATCTGACCTTGTAATCCTGACAGTTTTTGCCGTCTTTATCACATTTTCTTCTGCCTTCTTCATAGCTTGATTCATCATATTTTCTATCTGAATGACCAAACCACATAGCCTCAACACCAAGCTGTTTACCCATTTCAACCATACTGTCAGGGTCTGCCACCGACATTTGAAAATTTAATTCTTTCATAACTGTATCAATTTTACTTCTTTCCACGACAGTAAAGAATGTTTTCTCTCCTGCTTTTGCAGATACAATAACTGCTTCAAGGTCTCCGGAATAGTCGCTACTGCCTCTGCGTGAGGTATCAAAAGGAAAAACTGCAACTGTTTTATAGTTGATAACATTTCCATTTTTAGCAGGCATATCCACCGTTGTCGTCAGTTTAGTAGCACAACCCGCAAAAAAACACATTGCCGGAATAAGTGCAAACCTTGTAACACGAAACACTAACTTACTCATCAAACAAACCTCCATATGTTTATTGTGCTAACACAATAAATATATATTGTATATAAACAATAAAAGCAAGTGTTTTTTTACTATATAATTCCAAAAGTTTTTAAATTTGGAGTTTTATATGCTTTCACAAGAAGAATTTATATGCCTAACTGCGGAAATACTTAGAAAAGCAAGACAAAACTCGGGTTTTACTTTGGAAAAGCTTGCAGAATGTAGTTACACTGATTATTCAACTGTTAATCTGATACAAAACGGAAAACAAAATCCTAAATTTTACACAATATACAAGCTGTTATTTGCTGTTGGTATAGATATAATTGATATACTAAACAATAAAAATAATGAAATGACTGAAAAGAGAGTTTATATATTGAATAAATTGGCAAACCTTGATGAAAGCGAACTTGAAGTTATAGATGATTTTTTAAACAGATTTGTTTTAACTAAAAGATAATATTATTTTTTGCGAATCTACTATAATAAGGGCAACTACATTAACCAATTTTTGAAAAAATATTTCCGACTCCAATCTTGATTGGCAAAAACGCTGTTTATGACATTAAATTATTATTTTGAATCTAAACCCACACTATCAAAATATTCTGTAATATCTTTTTTATTTTCCCGTTCGGCGATTTCAACGGGAGTAAGGCGTTTAAGGTTTTTTATATTTGTATCTGCGCCATTTTCAATTAATAGTTTAACTGCCGCAAGATTATTTTTATAAACGGCGTCATGGAGTGGCGTGTTGCCGTCCATTGCCCTAACGGCATTAACATTGTAGCCTGATTTTATTATGGTGGTGATTATCAAAGTGTTGGTTTGGGATACTGCAGCATGAAGTACAGTACCACCTGAAGCATCTCGCAGCTCTTTAGGCGGATTAGAACGCAAAATTTCTAACACAAGCTCAACGTTGCCGTCAGAAGCGGCTTTGTGCAAGGCGTCCCGTGCATATTGGGCGGCTGAAAAATCAACAGTTGCCACAAACAAAAATATTATTAATCCTACAATTAACCTAACCACAATATCCCCCAATTTGCACCTAAATCAACTGCGCCTAAGCTACCCGCCCAGTTGTTCTGATATTATTGATGCGTTTTTGATGTTTTCCCTATTTCTGTATATGGCATCGTCAATAATAACTCGTTGCGATACTTTAACGCCCTTTACTTTCAGAGCTTCCAAAAGGTTAATGGCCTGTTCAAATTCACTTTTTATTTCAAAACACAGTGATAAATTGTAGCCTGCACTTAAAGCATTGGGGTATTTCCCATAAATCTCTTGCCAATATTCGCAGGCACGTCCTATTTTGTTATTCTTCGCCATTTCAATGCTTTCTTTAAACAAATCTTTTGTGTAGCTATCATCTATACCGTTTGTATCTGTCATCAATTCAAATTTAACTTGCTTTTTGTATGGTGCAATATCTTGGATTAACCTATCCAAAACAAAGAGAACAGCCATTTCTTCCAAATCATAGTCTGTTATATATCTTGGCTCATCCGGACAATCACCCACAATGGCAGCATCTGATAAAGTGTTGGAGTATATAACCTCACCGGTTGATACATTAATCAGTTTTAAAGAAACAATAGCGGTAAAAATTCTATTAACACAGCTCATGGTGTAGTTATAGCAACCTCCGCTTTGATAGCATCTTGTACGCTCCTCACTGTATCTTGAAGTTGTAAGTTTGCCTGTTGAGGTGCCCGTCCAAATGGCACTAACGCCAAGAAGCCTGCCCATTTCAACAATAGTGTCAGGGTCTGCAATGGTCATTTGAAAAGTTTGCTCTTTCAGTATTTTATCTATATTTGCTCTGTCAACAACGGTGTAAATCTTATTCCCTTCGCTGTGTGCTGATTTTATAGCACTTTCAAGCATTAATGTATAATCATGTCCTTTGCTGGATTTTAAAGGTAATACAGCCACTGTGTTATATTTGATAACCTCCGGGCTTTTAGCAGGCATTAACACTGTGGAATCAATAACTGTTACGCAGCCGCATATCAAAAACACATGAAGAAAAACAAACAACTTCTTCAAAGCCTTATCTCCCAAAAATATATAAGTAAAGGGTATTATTTAATCTGTTCTTTCAATAACTGCCTGTCGGTAATATGCTTTTTAT
>JAFQNU010000088.1 GCA_017420825.1 Clostridia bacterium | reverse complement strand
TTTCTTCGAAGGGGAATCCTTTATTACTGCCTTCTCTAATGCCGATGCATCTATGGGACTTGTTTTCGGAAGTATAGTTACACTTATTTTTACTTTCTGTTTCTATATGTCTCGTGGAGTTATGAGTTTTAAACAATTCACAGAATGTATTCCTGAAGGCTTTAAGGCAATGGTTCCGGCTATCATGATTTTGGTTTGTGCATGGACACTGAAGGCTATGACAGACAGCCTTGGCGCAAAAGAGTTTATTGCAGGTGTTGTTGAAGGCTCTGCTGCAGGATTTATGAACTTCCTGCCGGCTATAATATTCCTTATTGCAGTTGGCTTGTCATTTGCAACAGGAACATCGTGGGGAACATTCGGTATACTTATCCCAATCGTTATAGCGGCATTTGGATTTGATAAGGGAGCAATTACAGTTGTTGCAATTTCTGCTTGTATGGCAGGTGCAGTATGCGGCGACCATTGTTCACCTATTTCAGATACCACAATCATGGCATCTGCAGGAGCACAGTCAAATCATATAAGTCACGTTTCAACGCAACTGCCTTATGCGATTACTGTTGCGGCTGTATCATTTGTAAGCTACATAATTGCAGGATTTGTACCAAATGCATGGATTGTATTACCTGTTTCAATATTGTTAATGGTTGCAACATTGTTTGTGATGAAGCTATTACTTGATAAAAAAGAAGGTTAATATCAGAAATAAAGCACCCCTGTGTGAGATTTTCACGCAGGGGTGCTTGTGTATTATAAAAATGTGAAAATTTCTTAAAAGGTATTGACATACATACTAAATGGTGGTAAAATGATTTATAATAAACCGTTGAGGCAGAAAAAAGTCGGAGCAGGTCTTTTTGAGCGAGCGGATTACGGTGTGAGTTCCGCAAAGGCTCTTCGAGTAATATGGACTGCTGAGGGCAGTGTTAAATGCACTGACGCAAGACACGTGTTAGTTGTCGGGAGTATGATAGTACTCTGTAAGGGCACAGGTTATTCTGTGAAGCAAGGTGGCACCGCGGATATTGTATTATTCGTCCTTGACAGATAATTTATTTCTGTCGGGGGCTTTTTTATGTTTTTACTGGTAAAACGATGGCGTGGTTAATTGAGAATAAAGATAAATAATTTTGGAGGTTTGAAAAAAATGAAATTCAATAATGTTGATTTTGATACTTATTTTAATAATTATCCCGATAAAGACGGATATTTCGGGAAATATGGCGGTGTATATGTAGATGACAATCTGAAGGTGGCTATGGCTGAAATTACAGAGGCTTACTATTCAATTTGTCAGTCAAGAAAATTTATTGCGGAGCTTCGCAGAATAAGAAAGGAATTTCAGGGAAGACCTACTCCGGTTTCACATCTTGAAAGACTTTCAGACGCACTTGGCGGAAAAGTACAGCTTTATGCTAAACGTGAAGATTTAAACCATTCGGGTGCACACAAGCTTAACCATTGCATGGGTGAGGCTTTGCTTGCTAAATATATGGGAAAGAAAAAGGTTATTGCTGAAACAGGTGCGGGACAGCACGGAGTTGCACTGGCTACTGCGGCGGCATATTTTGGTCTTGAATGTGATATATATATGGGTTCTGTTGATATTAAAAAGCAGGCTCCGAATGTTGCAAGAATGAAAATTCTCGGTGCTAACGTGGTTGAGGTAACTCATGGCTTACAGACATTAAAGGAAGCTGTTGATGCGGCGTTTGACGCA
>JAFQNU010000087.1 GCA_017420825.1 Clostridia bacterium | reverse complement strand
AGCATAGAACATTAAAAATGTTAAAAGATTATGGTTATCTTTTCTGAAAAATGGATCCATAGACATATATGTCAGGGTATCATTCATCCAACCCATATTCCATTTGAAATTGAAGCCAAGACCGCCGTCCTCGGTGGGAGCAGTAACCTTAGGCCATGCTGTAGATTCTTCTGCAATCATCAATAGATTTGGAAAGTTTGAAAACATGATTTTGTTGAGCTTTTGTAAAAACTCTATCGCTTCAAGATTTTCATTTCCGCCATATTTGTTTGCTATCCATTCTCCGTCGTTACGGCTGTAATCTCTGTAAAGCATAGACGATACTGCATCAACTCTCAAACCGTCAAAATGAAATTCTGATACCCAATAATATGCGGATGACAGCAAAAATGAAATAACTTCGCCTTTTGAATAATCAAACACCATAGTGCCCCAATCCTTGTGTTCACCAAGTCGGGTGTCGGCATATTCATATGTGGGGGTGCCGTCAAACATATAAAGACCAAAAGCGTCTCTCGGAAAATGAGCACTTACCCAGTCCATAATAACACCGATTCCTGCCTTATGGAATTTGTTTATTGCATATTTTAAGTCCTCTGCGTTTCCGTAACGTGAGGTAGGAGCAAAAAAGCCCGTAACCTGATAGCCCCATGAGCCATCAAACGGATATTCGCATATAGGCATAAACTCAATATGAGTGTAGCCTGCATCACATACGTAGTCACATAGCTCATCAGCAAGCTCTCTGTATGAATAAAAGCTGCCGTCAGAGTGTGTTTTCCAGCTTCCTGGATGAACCTCATAAATGAGCATGGGACGGTCGTATGGTGGATTTTTTTCTCTCTTTGAAAGCCATGCCTTATCACTCCATTTAAAGCCTTTATCCTCATATACAACCGATGCTGTTGCAGGACGCAGCTCTGATGAAAAAGCAAACGGGTCTGATTTAAAATTTAAATTTCCTTTGTTGTCATAAATTACATATTTGTATAAATCACCTGCAGAAATAAAATCAAATATACCTGTCCAAACACCGGTAGTTCCAAGCTGTGTCAACGGATATTGAGTGGGTTGCCAGTCGTTAAAGCTACCGCAGATATATACCTTTTTGGCATTGGGTGCCCAAACGGCAAATCTCCAGCTATTATTAATTTTATGTGCACCGAGAAATTCATATGACTTAAAATTAGTACCTTCGTTAAATAAATATAATTGATATTCACTGATTGAATATTCAGAGAACAAGTCTTGTGTAGTTTTGTTTTCTGTCATTAACTAAAACGCCTCTTTCTGTAAAAAAATAATAATTATATAGAACAAAGTATAAACCTTGATATTATATTCCTTTATATTATATCACATATTTTTTGTGAGGTAAATACTTAAAATTAAAAAAAACAACAATATTTTTTGGTAATTTTAACGAAAAAATAATAAATTTGACAATAAAAAGAATAAAGTGACTGCAAATAACTGTTTTTGACAGTATTTGCAGTCATATAAATATTATTATAAATTGTAAACGTTTGCTAAAGTAAGTGCAATAACCTCTTTTGCACCACGGTGTTTCAGCTCTTTCGCACATGAGTCAAGAGTTGAGCGTGTTGTACAAACATCATCAAAAAGTATTATACGTTTACCTGATACTTTTTCTTTGTCAGCAACAAACACATTCTTTGTGTTTTTGTGCCGTTCTGATGCTTTTAATGTACTTTGTACAAGAGTATTTTTAGAACGATAAACACAAGAACTAAATGGTATATCAAGAAATTCGGACAGATTTATTGCGATAAGTTCTGCTTGATTATAGCCTCTGTTAAATAATCTCTTTTTGTGAAGGGGCATAGCAGTTATAATGTCAAAGCTTTTTAAAATCGGGGCTTTTGAAATATAGTCTTTCATGAGATTGAAAAACAACTCAGAGATTTTCCTGTTTCCGTAAAATTTGTAGCGGTGTATAGTTTTTTTGATTGTATCATTATAGCGAAATGATGAAAGTATGTAATTTATACTTTCAGTGCCTTCGAAGGGCATATTGGGAGTGTTAGGATGGAACTTTGAAAAACATCTTTTACAGATACCTATTCCATCAATCTTTACGTGCATAAGTGAGTTAGAAAGACGTGCATCGCAGCACATACAAACAGTAGTATTATTGTCAAACAATTTCACACTGAAACACTCCTAAAAAAAGTATAAGTAAAATCGGCAAGATTCTTACGAAGCTTGCCGATTTTGGTACGCCAGGAGGGATTCGAACCCCCGACCTTTTGGTTCGTAGCCAAACACTCTATCCAACTGAGCTACTAGCGCATTTAACACAGTGGACTAATAATACCATAGATTATATATTTTGTCAAGAGTTTTTCATAAATTTAACAAAATTATTTTATAAAAATATAAATGAATAAAGGTGAGAATATATATAAAATGTAAAAAAGATATTGACGGCAGAGTGGTTTTATAATATAATATTAGTATATTATGTCAAAAATAGGCATAAGTCGAACTGTTCATTAAATTAAGGATACAAAAGGAGAATAATAGTTATGGAATTAAAAGGGTTGAAAATAAATTTTTTGGGCGATTCTATTACACAGGGATATGGGGCAAGCTCTGTGGAAGCTACATACCATGGTGTTTTAAAGCAGGAAGCGGAGTTGGCAGAGGCAAGAAATTTTGGGATAAGCGGAACAAGATTTGCATTGCAAAAAGGTACACCCGAAAGACCTAAGGACGAATTTGTAGATGTAAATTCTTTTAGTGAAAGATTTGATCAGATGACTGATGATGCAGATGTTGTAGTAGTTTTTGGAGGAACAAATGATTACGGTCATGGCGATGCATCCTTAGGAGGATTTTCTGATAGAACTCCAGAAACTTTTTACGGAGCATGTCATTATCTTTTCAGAGGTCTTATAAAGAAATATCTTGGAAAGCAAATTGTTATCATGACGCCGTTGCATAGAATAAATGAGAACAGAAATACAGGAGATTCAAAGACCATAGGCTACGGAACATTAAAGGAATATGTTGATATAATAAGAGAGGTAGCAGAGTATTATTCCTTGCCTGTGCTTGATTTGTTTGCAATAAGCGGTATGCAACCGGATATTGATGAGGTAAGAGAAAAGTATATGCCTGATGGACTTCACCCTAATGATGAAGGACATAAGATAATAGCCAGAAAATTAAAAAAATTCTTAGAAACTTTATAATCGGAGAAGAAATATGGACATAAAAGAAAAATCCTTACAGCTTCATTATGATTTGAAGGGTAAAATTGAGGTAATATCAAAGGCAAGGGTTACCAATAGTGAAGATTTATCACTTGCATACACTCCGGGAGTGGCTCAGCCATGTCTTGAAATTAATAGGGA
Source organism: Clostridia bacterium (assembly GCA_017420825.1). Taxonomy (GTDB): domain Bacteria; phylum Bacillota; class Clostridia; order UBA1381; family UBA1381; genus RGIG1988. The sequence continues at coordinate 2,392 of JAFQNU010000087.1, read as the reverse complement.
CATAAATAAATCCTATGAACTTACAAGACGATGGAATATGGTTGCGGTAATAACTGACGGAACGGCTGTTTTAGGACTTGGAGACATTGGTCCGGAGGCAGGAATGCCGGTTATGGAAGGGAAATGCGTACTGTTTAAGGAATTTGCCGATGTTGATGCATTTCCGCTTTGTATAAAAACAAAGGACGTTGATGAAATTGTCAAAACGGTTTATAATATATCAGGAAGCTTTGGAGGTATAAACCTTGAGGATATTTCTGCACCACGGTGTTTTGAAATTGAGAAAAAACTCAAAGAAATATGTGATATACCTGTCTTTCATGATGACCAGCATGGAACAGCAATTGTGGTTGCCGCAGCCCTTATAAATGCCTTGAAGGTTGTTGATAAAAAAATTGACAACATAAAAGTTGTTATCAACGGAGCCGGGTCGGCAGGAATTGCAATAGCAAATCACCTCATTAAGGTTGGTGTTAAAAATATAATTATGTGTGATAAATTCGGGATAATATGTGAGGGTATGAGCGGATTGAATGATGCACATAAGCATATGAGCAGTATAACGAACAGAGAAAAGCTTACGGGTGATTTAAAAACAGCAATGCAGGGGGCGGATGTGTTTATTGGTGTTTCAGCACCGAACATTGTTAATTCAGATATGATAAGGTCAATGGCACGAAAACCGATTGTGTTTCCTATGGCAAATCCTGTGCCTGAAATTATGCCTGATGAGGCATTGAATTCCGGTGCAATGGTTGTAGGAACAGGAAGGTCGGATTTTCCTAATCAGATAAATAATGTTCTTGCATTTCCGGGTATTTTCAGAGGTGCTCTCGATGTTCGGGCAAGTGATATTAATGAGGAAATGAAGCTTGCGGCATCATATGCAATTGCATCTCTTGTGTCGGAGGAGGAATTAAATGCTAATTACATTCTTCCTAAGGCATTTGATAAAAGAATTGGTAAAACAGTTGCGGCGGCTGTTGCGAAGGCAGCAAAAGAAAGCGGCGTAGCGAGATTATAATTTGGAAGGTGGAAATATAAAATGAATATGAAAAATATTTACAATGGTACAGCATGTTATGATGATTTAAAACATTTGATTAATTCGGTTGCTAAGGACTTTGCAGACTCTCCTGCATTTGCTTACAGTGACGGTGACAGAAAGGTTGAAATAACATTCAAAGGCTTTAAGTCGGATATTGATGCACTCGGAACTTACCTGTATTCAATAGGCTTTAATGGAGGAAAAAAGATAGCTGTTTTAGGTGAAAACAGTTATAATTGGGTAGTTTCCTATTTTGCTGTTGCAAATGGTGGAAACATTGTTTTACCTATTGATAAAGAGCTTAAACCAAATGAAGTTGCAAATCTTTTAGACAGAAGCGAAACAGATTTATTGATTTATTCAAAGCAAAAACAAAAATGTGTTGATGAGATTAAGGAAACAGGAGTATTTACCCAGAACTTCATCTGTATGGAGGAATTTTCGGCACATATAGAAAATGGAAGAGAATTAATAGAAAGCGGAAATAAAGATTTTATTGATTGTAAAATAAACCCTGAGGAGATGTGTGCAATAATTTACACATCTGGAACAACAGGTATACCGAAGGGAGTAATGTTAAGTCAAAAGAATCTTGTAAAGGATGCGTATTACAGTATTTCATGTATAAAAATACCAAGAGATACAGTTGCAATACTTCCGCTTAATCATACATTTGGATTTATGGCAAGTATATTATGTCAGATTTGGATGGGATATTGTGTTTATATGAATAACAGTGTTAAAACTGTTTTAAAGGATATAAAGGATGCAAAACCCGGACATATTTCGGTTGTTCCTTTATATGTTGAAAATATTTACAAAAAGATTTGGCAGACTGCAGAGAAACAGGGAAAAGCCGATCTTTTGAGAAAAACAATTAAGGCAAGTAATGCTATGCGTAAGGTTGGTATAGACCTTAGAAGAAAGCTTTTCAAATCAGTTCTTGATAATTTCGGCGGAAATCTTGAAATGATAATTTCGGGAGGTGCTCCGATTGATGATATCTATATGAAGGGCTTTGATGATTTGGGTATTATGATTATTAATGGCTTTGGTATAACAGAGTGTTCGCCGATTGTTGCACTAAACAGACATGATGACATCAAGGAAGGAACAGTAGGAAAACCGATACTCAATGTAAATGTAAAGATAGAAAACCCTGACGAAAACGGTGAGGGTGAGATTTGGGTAAAGGGCGATATTGTAATGCTTGGCTATTATAAAAATGAGGAAGCAACAGCAGATGTTATAAAGGATGGATGGTTCAATACAGGTGATATAGGAAAACTACTAGATGACGGCTATTTAAAAATTACAGGAAGAAAGAAAAATCTTATAATTCTT
>JAFQNU010000086.1 GCA_017420825.1 Clostridia bacterium | reverse complement strand
AATAAAATAATTATGCAGCACACAGTGAGGAGTTTTTCTCACTAAAAATTCAAATTAACATTATTTTATAAAGGATCACAAATTGAAAAAAATATGTGCTCCTGATTAGTTCTTTATAAATTTATGTTATTTATTTGAATTTTGTGTGTGCTGCAATATACACCTTGGAGTTACATATTTTTTATGTGTGACTCTGTGTGAAAGCGCGCGTCACACATTTTTTAATTTTTAAAAAAAATTGGAGGAATGAATGTGAAGATACTTGAAGAATTATATTTAAATTACATAAGGGAACATCACAGAAAAGCACTAACATCGGAAGAATACGTTAAATATATGGAGGCGAGCAGGGAATTTTGTCGAAAACTGTCGGAAGAACAGCTCATTGAGTATGAAAAGCTTACTGAATTAAAGCTTGATGTTGAGGATGAAGAATGCTTAGGTACATTTAAAAACGGCTTTATGTTGGGAATGTTGTTTGCAAAAGCATATGAGAATAGCGAAAATGAATAAAAAAAATAGTTGACAAAACAGAATTTATTTAATATAATAAATATAGAAAAAGGCAAGACTTTAAACGGTCATGCCAAAGTGTTTAGATTAAAATAACCCTAACTTTTAGCGGAGTGGGGGTTATTTTTTTATGTAAATTACTAAAAAACACCGTCCCACAATTTTATGGGACGGTGTAATTTATTAATATTTCTTTCTTGCTGTATAGTGAGTGTGGAGCAGTTCGTGAGCCTTATGTGAGCAAGGTTCGCCGAAATATTCCTTATAAAGAGCCTGAACGTACGGGTTTTCATGAGACTTTCTCAAAGTTGATGCTTCGTCCTCTGAATAGAGTGCCTTAGCTCTCTCTGCCTTAACGTCAACATACTCTCTTGTTTTTGCGTCAACAATTGGCTGACCGCCGCCGTTGATACATCCACCCGGACAAGCCATAACTTCGATAAAGTCATAGTGCTCGCCTGCTTTAACCTTTTCTAAGATTGTTCTTGCATTATTTGTTCCGTGAACAACTGCAATCTTAACGTCTTTACCTGCAATCTTTAGGGTAGCTTCCTTAACTCCGTCAAGACCTCTTACTGCAGTAACATTTAAGTTATCCAAAGGCTTCTTTTCAAGAATTTCATAAACTGTTCTGATTGCTGCTTCCATAACACCGCCTGTTGTACCGAATATTACACCGGCACCTGTTGCCATACCGAATGGCTGGTCAAATTCTTCATCAGGAAGCTCTGCAAAGTTAATACCTGCCTGCTTAATCATTCTTGCAAGCTCTCTTGTTGTCAATGATGCATCTATATCCTGTGCACCGCTTGTTGAATGTTCAGGTCTTGCAGCCTCATATTTTTTAGAGGTACAGGGCATAATAGCAACAGAGTAGATATCATCCTTGTTAATTCCTGACTTTTCAGCATAGTATGACTTAATAATAGCACCGAAAATTTCCATTGGAGATTTAGCACTTGAAAGGTTGTCGATAAATTCAGGATAGTAATGCTCACAGAACTTAACCCAACCCGGTGAACAAGATGTGATTAGAGGAAGCTTTTCCTGCTTTGTAAATCTTTCGATAAACTCTGTACCCTCTTCCATGATTGTAACATCAGCGGCAGTATCTGTGTCAAATACCTTATCAAAGCCAAGTCTTCTTAAAGCTGCAACCATCTTACCTGTAACAGGTGTACCGATTGGTAAGCCGAACTCTTCACCCAATGCTGCACGAACAGCAGGAGCAGTTTGTACAACAACGTGCTTTTGTGGGTTATCAATTGCCTTTTGAACCTGTGGAATGTGGCTGTTTTCATACAAAGCACCAACAGGACAAGCATTTATACACTGACCGCAGTAGATACAAGCAACATCTGCCATTGATTCACCAAATGCTGTTGCAACCTCTGTTGTAAAGCCTCTGTTTACACATGAGATAACAGAGATTGTCTGCTTATCACAAGCTGCAATACAACGTCTGCAAAGTACACATTTATTATTATCTCTTACAAGTGATGTTGAGAGATTGTCTATTTCATAAGGAATATTCTCACCCTCAAATCTGATATTGTCAACGCCAAGGTCTTCTGCAAGTGACTGTAATTCACAATTGTGATTTCTGATACAAGTCAAGCATTTCTTTTCGTGGTTTGAAAGAATAAGCTCCAAAGTAAGTCTTCTTGCATTACGTGCCTTTTCGGAATTAGTGAATACCTCAAGACCTTCAGAAACGGGGTAAACACAAGCAGCCTGCAAGCCTCTTGCGCCTTTAACCTCAACAAGACACATACGGCAAGCACCGATTTTATTTATATCCTTTAAATAACATAAGGTAGGAATGTTGATACCAACCTCACGAGCAGCGTCAAGAATGGTGTAACCCTCGGGTACACACACGTCCTGACCATTTATTTTTAAGTTTACCATCTGTAATTCATTCCTTTCCTTGATTAGTTCTTAATGATAGCGCCAAACTTACAGCTATCCATACAAGCGCCGCACTTAATACACTTATCCTGGTCGATAACAAACGGCTCTTTAATCTTACCTGAAATTGCGTTAACAGGACACTGTCTTGAACACAAGCTACAGCCCTTACACTTATCAGCAACAATTGTGTATCTTGCAAGAGCCTTACAAACGCCTGCAGGACATACCTTATCCTGAACGTGAGCAACATACTCATCTCTGAAATACTGCAATGTTGATAAAACAGGGTTAGGAGCAGTTTGTCCGAGACCGCAGAGAGCGCCGTTTTTGATTGTGTAACACAATTCTTCAAGCTTATCTATATCTTCCATTGTTCCCTTACCGTCGGTAATCTTTTTTAAAAGTTCCAAGAGTCTCTTTGTACCGATACGGCACGGAGCACACATACCGCATGATTCATCAACGGTAAACTCAAGGAAGAACTTAGCGATATCAACCATACAGTTATCCTCGTCCATAACGATAAGTCCGCCTGAACCCATCATTGAACCGATAGCCATAAGTGAATCGTAGTCGATAGGTGTGTCGATAAGTGAATGAGGAATACATCCACCAGAAGGACCACCTGTCTGAGCAGCCTTAAACTTCTTACCGTTTGGAATACCTCCGCCGATATCTTCAATAATTTCACGAAGAGTTGTTCCCATAGGAACTTCAACAAGACCTGTGTTGTGGATTTTACCGCCGAGAGCAAATACCTTTGTTCCCTTACTCTTCTCTGTTCCGATAGTGTTGAACCAGTCAGCACCCTTATTGATAATTACAGGGATATTTGCATATGTTTCAACGTTATTGAGCATTGTAGGCTTCTGCCACAAGCCCTTGTTTGCAGGGAACGGAGGACGTGGACGAGGCTCGCCTCTCTTACCTTCGATAGATGTCATCAATGCGGTTTCCTCACCACATACGAATGCACCTGCACCAAGTCTTATTTCCAAATCAAAATTAAAGTCTGTACCAAAAATATTCTTTCCTAACAAGCCGTATTCTCTTGCCTGGTCGATAGCAATCTGCAATCTGTCAACGGCAATAGGATACTCAGCTCTGATATATATAAAGCCTTTGTCAGCGCCGATAGCATAAGCAGCAATTGCCATAGCTTCGATAACTGTGTGAGGGTCACCTTCAAGAACAGATCTGTCCATGAATGCACCCGGGTCGCCTTCGTCAGCATTACATGCAACATACTTCTGGTCGCCCTCAGCCGCATATGTGAACTTCCACTTCAAGCCTGTCGGGAAACCGCCGCCGCCACGTCCACGAAGTCCTGATTTTAAGATTTCATCAATGACCTCTTCACGTGTCATTTCTGTCAAAACCTTACCTAAAGCCTTGTAGCCGTCTGCCGCAATATATTCTTCGATGTTTTCAGGGTCGATAACACCGCAGTTTCTCAAAGCAATACGCATCTGCTTTGCGTAGAAGTTTGTTTCGTTAAGACTCTTTATACCATTCTCTTCAACTGTTTCTTCATAGAGAAGGTGCTTAACGATACGTCCCTTTAACAAATGCTCCTTAACAATTTCTTCAACGTCCTCAACCTTAACACGGCTGTAGAATGCACCCTCAGGATACACAACCATAATAGGACCTAACGCACAAAGACCGAAACAGCCTGTTTTAATAATTTTAAATTCCTTGTCAAGCTCGTATGCTGCAAGCTGTTTTTCCATTTCCTTAATAATAGCCTCACAGCCTGATGAGGTACAGCCTGTACCGCCACAGCATAATATGTGACCTCTAACCATATCCATGTTATTTATCATTCCTTTCACAAAATTAAACGCTTAATTATTCTGCCGCACCGATTGTATATTCGTTAATCGGTCTGCCGTTTACAAGATGCTCCGCAACTACCTGACGAGCCTTTTCCGGTGTCATTTTTACATAAGTAACTTTTTCCCCGTCCGGATTAACAATCTCAACAATAGGCTCTAAGCGGCAAACACCGATACAGCCTGTCTGAACAACAGAAACGTGCTCTAAGTTTCTCTTTCCAATCTCTTCAATAAATGCACTCATAACAGGTCTTGCTCCTGCAGCAATTCCGCAAGTTGCCATACCAATTACAACTCTTGTTGCATGGTCGTCCTTTCTCATTGAAACGTTAGAAGCCATTTTTTGTCTGATAGCTTCCAATTCAGCTAAACTCTTCATAAATTTCATTCCTTTCATTGTTAATCGGAAATTTCAGCTTCGCCCTCGGTCAAGTAATTTAAAAGCCATAGCGAGACCTCATTTTCCTTTAAGGACACTCCGCCTAAAATATTTTTTATTTCGCGGGTATCAACTAAAAATTCTTTTCCGTTTATACTGTGTCTGTATAAAAAATCAATATCTTCAAAGGCTGTAATAAGCTGATGCATAGTCCCTGCCATGTCACCGAGGGGCTGTCTGTCGATATGAGAGTGTGTAAACTGAGCGAAAAGCTCTGTTCCCACACCTAACTCAGAGGTTATTTTAATACTGCCGTCTGCCGCCTCTGCCGCCTGCTTTAAAAGCGGAATACCAAGACCAACCTTTCTTGTTGTTCTGCCTGTGGTAAAGGGGCTGTAAACAGCTTCAACCATTTCCTTACTCATACCCTTACCGTTATCCTTTATTGTAAAGGAGAGAATATCTTTTTTCGTATCCTCAATAACGGTAAGCTCAACCAAAGCAGCACCTGCAACTATCGAATTATGCATAATATCGAGTATGTGCAGAGATATTTCCATCAAGGCAATTACTTCCTTTCAAATATTTACATGTATTTCTTCAATATATCCTCAACATCATCTACACCTATTCTACCGTAAACATCATCATTTACTGTAAATACAGGTGCAAGACCGCAAGCTCCGATACAACGTGTTGCATCAATTGAGAACTTACCATCGGGAGTACATTCGCCAACGTCAACGCCGAGCTGTGCCTTGATTTTTTCCAATATGTCGCCCGAACCCTTAACATAGCATGCTGTACCCAAGCATACACCAATCTGATATTCACCCTTCGGGTAAAGAGAGAACTGAGTATAGAAGGTTACTATACCATAAATTTCCGCAAGCGGAACATTCAAACCCTCTGCAATCATCTGCTGAACCTCCAAGGGCAGATATCCGTAAATACCCTGTGCCTTGTGCAATACAGGAATTGCAGCACCCTCCTGGTTTTTATGGCTTTCGATTACTGCCATAAGCTGTGCTTCCTGCTCCTTTGTACCATTAAACGGCAACGCTGTTTTTTTCTCCATTAATAGACCTCCTGTTCTTTATAGCTTTAAAAGCTTATATGTTATTTAAACAAAAGTTATACAACCATATACCCTAATTATATCAGTATTATTCAAAAAAATCTACTAAACTTTGTTAAAAAAATAATTTACTCCATTTTGCACAAATATTCCAATACATTTTCGGCATTTTTTGACACAACATCCATATAATAGAAGGGTTCTGAAATATCCTCAAGGTAGTGTGCGTCAGAATTTGACACAATCTGATAGTTTTTGTAGTCGTTTTCAAGCTTTTCACGGTTTTTTGGTGTGATTTCAACAGTATTAATATCAAGCTCGGGCGGAATGAAACCGAGATTTGACAAAACACTGTAGCTTGAACGGTCGATATGAGCGGGTATTGCAACACCGCCAAAGGACCTTGCAAGTGTAAACACGTCATGAATAGAGAGCTTTGTAGCAGTGACTAAGAGATTATCCTCTTTGCCGACTATATTATCCTGCGAGTCCATGTAAAGCTGTTCACCAAAAATTTCCTCTTTATTTTTTATGCCTGAATAATTTTTTTTGACCTCAGCCCACATTTTTTCAGCACTCTCGACTGTTTTAAAGTAGCATGTGACATGAACCTCCTCCGAGGTCTCCACCTCCATACCTGGAATAACAAGTATACGGTTGTCTGCCGCCTCTATAACCGCACGCACATTACCGCAGGAGTTGTGGTCGGTTACACTGATAACGTCAAGACCTTTTATTATTGACATATTCACTATGTTGTTGGGGGTCATATCATTGTCACCGCATGGGGATAGAGCAGAGTGAATATGTAAGTCATAATACAGTTTTATAAATACCCCCCCAAACAAATTATTTTATGATTAAATTATACATCATTTTAAAAAAAAAATCAATATAATAATTTTACCTTATTTAACATAAAAAAATCCGCAAGACATTACATCTTGCGGAATATAAATATTAATCGTTAGATGATGTTGTTGCTCTGTCATAAATATCGCAAACCTCATGTGAGGGTGCTTTTGAGATGAGAGTAACAACAACGGCTGCAATAAATCCAAGAATAAAGCCGGGAAGGATTTCATAAATTCCGGTTGATGCGCTAAGGAAATTAAACCATACAACATCGACAATTGCACCTGTAACAATACCTGCTATTGCACCTGAATATGTAAATCTCTTCCAGAAAAGAGAGAGGATAACAACAGGGCCAAATGAAGCTCCGAATAAGCCCCACGCATTTTCAACCATGTTCATAATAGCCTGTGCACCCTTACCTTCACTGCTTGCTATGAAATATGCAACAATAGCAATAATGATAACAACTGCTCTGCCTATCCAGAGAACTTCCTTGTCGGTTGCATTTTTTCTAAAGATTGGCTTGTAAATGTCGCTTGTAAAGGAAGATGAAGCAACAAGAAGCTGAGAGTCCGCAGTTGACATTGAAGCCGCAATAATTGCCGCAAGTAGAAGTCCTGCTATAAATCCGGGGAATAACATTCTTGCAAGCTCAATAAATACAAGCTTCTGATTTCCTGCAACAAGTAATTGTTCACCAATTAAAAGTCTGCCGAAGTATGCGATAACAATTGTTGCTGCCAACGAAATTACAACCCATATAATAGCAACGGTAGCTGATTTCTTAACCATAGATGGCTTTTCTATACCCATAAAGCGAACAAGAATGTGAGGCATTCCGAAATATCCGAGTCCCCATGCAAGTCCTGATATAATTTCCTGCCAGCTTGCAGAAAATACGTTTGCTGTAAAGGCATATTCAGTTCCCTCATATGTATAAACTTCAGATAAAACTGCAGTATCAAGAGACTTTGTACAAACAATAACAATAGGAACAGCAAGCAATGCAATAAGCATCAGAAGTCCCTGGAAGAAGTCTGTCCAGCAAACAGCCTTATAACCGCCGAGGAAGGTATATAAAAGAATAATTGCTGCAAAGATAATCATTGCAAGACTTTCGCTAAGGCTTGGGAACAATGTTGTGAAAACGGTTGTACCTGCAACAAAGCTTGATGCAACATAGATTGTAAAGCTTACAAGAAACACGATTGCACAGATAATTTTAAGTGCCGGATTTGTTGTTGCAAAGCGGTTTGAAAGGTATTGCGGAACGGTAATAGAATCATTTGCAGCCTCAGAGAACTTTCTGAGTCTTTTTGCAATAAATAACCAGTTTAGAGCCGTACCGATTGCAAGACCTATGCCAATCCATGCCTGACCGAGACCAAATGCCAGAATACTTCCGGGGAGTCCCATTAAAAGCCATGCACTCATATCTGATGCCTGTGCACTCATAGCGGTAACCCACGGACCCATCTTACGTCCGCCTAAAAAATATTCCTTTTCTCCGCCTGCTTTAGATTTAATAAAGAAGAAAATTCCTATACCCAAAACAATCACGAAATAAAGAACAAATGCCAATATTTCTCCCATTTTTATCTACTCCTTTTTCTTTAGCGGCTTTACCGCTTTATTGTAATAAAGAACATTTTATCATAAATTTTTAAATATTGCAATAGAAAAGTTAATTTTTGTCGAATTTACAATAAAAATAAGCATAAATTTTATAAATAAGGTATGCCGAGACGATACCAACAACAGCACCGAACAGCACATCGCTCGGATAATGAACACCGACGTAAATTCTTGAAAGTCCCATCAGAACAGCAAAAATAAGTGTGTATGGGAACACCTTTTTTTCGGTATAGTACAGTGTAGTTATACATGCGAAAGCCGAAGATGTATGTGCTGACGGAAAGGAATAACCATGAGGGGGAGCAATCAGTATGGAAAGCTGTTCTATCACCTCATATGGCCGTGCACGCATCACAATATTTTTTATTATAAGGTTGGTTAATATAAAATTCAGAGCTAAAGCTGACAAAAATATAATTCCTGTTTTTCTT
>JAFQNU010000085.1 GCA_017420825.1 Clostridia bacterium | reverse complement strand
TAAAAATATACAGACAGATTTCTCTTTTTACCTGATACATTCTTAAGCTTGATACTTGCAATTTCTGCATCAACACCCATAGGAACAAAATATGTAATTTCACCCTCTATCCCATGGCTCTTTGAGCCTACTCTTGTATATCCCATACCATGTGCCGCACAGAACTCATCATATTCAGCCTGTACAGGCATAACATTTACTGCAAATATCTCATTTGTATCATTGTCTCTTATATATACATATCTGCCAGGTCTGTCCGAGATAACATTTCTTTGCTCACGTCTTAAAATCATGTGTGCATGATGGCTCTTATAAAAGCTGAAACCGCCTCCTGTTGATGAAACGATTGCACAATAATCTCCGTTTGATAAATAATTTGTCCATGGCAACGGGGTATCATAACGTGTTACTATAAACTCATTGCCCTTATCATTAAAATGTCCGTACTTATTCATATTGGTCCTCCTCTGTTTTTTATTAAGTATATCAAATATTTATTTTAGTGTCAACAAATATGGTTATATTGAGAATATTTTCACCAAATCAGCGAATATTTTACCAACACAAATGTCCGCAGGGGTGCGGACATTTATATCATCATTTTCTGTCGTCAACTATGTCTTGTTCAACATTATTAAATGTATTTTGTCCGATATAAATATTATCGGTCATATCACCAATCGAGTAATCCCTCATATTATAGTGCGGATATCCATTTGAGCTGATTGTGATACCCTGATCTGCATTTGACACAGTATTACCCTCAATAATTATGCCCCTTATAACATCAAACGGCGCAGTCTGAGCAGTTTTTACCTGATATATTACATACAAACCGTTGATTTGAGGTGCTTCATGTGAATATTTATATTCCTGATCAGGAACATTCTTTGTGATTGTGTTATTCTTCATGTTAACACCATAGATATAAGTCATTGTCGGGTCAGTCGCTTCTACCTGTGTGCTGACTCCTATTCCGCATATACCCGATGATTTCGAACCGCCTGTAAAGGTGTTACCCTCAACGTTCATGAAATAACCAATCTGTCTGCGGTTATCATATTTGTCGGTTGATTCTGTGTATCTATCAAGATAAATAGAGCGTATATAAATACCCTCGGTATTCACTCCTGTGTTATTAGCAACAACACAGTCTATATTATCACCATACAACCATATACCTTTTTCTGATTTATCGCAATAGTTATTATATATTGTTGCATTTTCGCAAAGTACAGTAACTATAAATGTGCTTGAAGTATCAGGCAGAACTTTAAATCCGTCTTCAAGAACGATTGTTGATGTTGTCTCGTCAAAGCTCTTTATTCTTGAATACTGTCCCATACCTCTTCCCTCTGTTATGCAAAGGTAAGAATCTGCATAATAAACATCATCAAGCTTCCAATCCGGTCTTTCTGTTGTGACATTCACAACAACAGTGTCTTTTGTTGCCGAGACAACCTTACCGTCAAGCTTTAATCCACCCATATACGGCTCTGTGCATATAACCTCACCGTCATTACTCTCGGTGTTTTCATTACCGAGATTGTACATTCTGTTATCTGCAACAAAGGAATGACCTCTCATAAAGATGCCTTGTGTGTTAGTACTCTCTTCTGTCACACCGAGATTTCTCTCTATGAGATTATTCTCAATTGTTGCATATTCGCCCAGTGTTGTAACATTTCCGATAACCGTTTTAATCGTGTTATTTCTTATTGTTACATACTCATGGACATATGAGCTTGTAATGGTTGCATAATAGCCTTCAAAATAACAATCCTCAAGCAGGAAATGAGATTTTCCGCCCATAATAAGGCCTATACCTCTTGCATCAGTCTCCAAATCCTTTGACATCTTTGTTTTAAGCATTACACGTTTAAAGAAAGTATTGCCTACAGTTCTTTGTGATGTTATTGTCTTCGTAAACCCTCTGCCCATTGCAAGAATGACATCAGGAAGAATTACATTTTCATCAACCACAAATCCAATATCAACAACACCTGTGCATGAGCTTTCTGTTCCGCCCTTTAATAAATTATCAGTCGAATTAGTAACACGCTTTAAAACAGTTTTATCCATTCCGTCTCCGGCTAACACTACTCCCTCTTTCAAGGTAACAGTTCCTATATAATATTCACCCTCAGGAATGTATAAAACACCGCCTCCTGCCAGGCTAACCGAATCTATTGCAGACTGGAGCATATTTGTAATATCCTTGTTGGGCGTCATATAGTAAGGTGCCTTTGACAAATCAATCACATTTTCAAAATCAAAATTATGTGCAAGTGCCGCACCTATTTCATACGGGTCATAAACATCTTCCATAACTGTTAACAGACGTCCGTCCTCGACCTCATTCCAGATATATCCGTCATTTGTGACATAAACTATATATTCACCTGATGGAACATCATCTAAAACACAGTCAATCGAGTATGGTGTAACAGAACGAATTGGTATATCATATGCCTCACCGTCAGCACTAACAAGACTGACACCGCTTTTTGTGTTTGCCCCGAATGAGCTTGACGACATATTCTTACCAATAACTCTGAACTCCTCACCGTTTGTTACAGCATCGGTCGACACCCACTGCGGTCTTGCCGCATTTAGTGGTACTGCATAGCTTGTACCGTAGCTGTTTGTTACATAGAGGTTATAACTTCCCTCTCCTGCCATTTTTACTGTCAGACACTGGTTTTTTTCGTCTTTTTGCAATATGTCACACTCTGTAAGGCTTTGTGCCTCGTCATATTCAGGCACATCACTGCCTGTTACGGGTGAAATATATACCTTTGAAGTCTCGTCAAAGCCTTCTCCGTAAATCATAAATGACTCTGTTTCGGAAACAGAGTCATCTACTCTTGTAACCACAGGCATCCAAGCCCACTCC
>JAFQNU010000084.1 GCA_017420825.1 Clostridia bacterium | reverse complement strand
GTATATGAGATGCTAAAGGGTATTGCGGTTGCATCAGCAAATGATGGATGCGTTGCAATGGCAGAGTTTATATCGGGAAGTGAGGAGGCTTTTGTTTCAGAGATGAACAAAAGAGCTGCAGAGCTTGGTATGACAAACACAAATTTTGTAAACACAAACGGACTTGATGATGATAACCATTATTCATCTGCAAGAGATGTTGCACTAATGTCTGCAGAGCTTTTAAAGCATGACAAGATATTTGAGTTTACTACAATCTGGACTGATAAAATGAACAACGGGAAATATGACCTTGCAAACACAAATAAATTAATACGCTTTTATCCGGGTGCAAATGGTTTAAAAACGGGTTCAACATCAAAGGCATTGTGCTGTCTTTCTGCATCTGCCATGCGTGATGATATGCAGCTTATTGCAGTTGTTCTTGCCGCACCGACCTCAAATGACAGATTTGCAGATGCAAGAGCCTTGCTTGATTACGGCTTTGCGAATTATAAGGTTGAAAAGCCTGTAAATACAGGAGATGAAATATGCAGTGTGCCTGTAAAAAAGGGTGTTATAGATGAAATAAAGGTGAATACTAAAAGTTCTTTTTCGTTGTTGTCAAAAAAGGGTACAAATGAGGAAATTCAGGTTGAAACCTTTCTGCCCGACGAAGTAAAAGCACCTGTCGCCGCAGGCGAGGTGCTTGGAAAGATGATATTTAAAAAGGGAGCAGAACAGGTCGGTGAGGTTGAGCTTGTTGCCGGCTGTGACGTTTTGAAAAAGAGCTTTGGTGAGTATGTAAAAGAGCTTTTTACAATGCTGTTTAAATAATCTCAGACATGGCGCACAAAATTATTTTAGCATTTTCTTCATAAATTGAATTTAACATTTCTTCGGGCAATGGATTTTTTCCATGCCCGATTTCTACTGTAAATCCGGCTTTGCCGAACTCCTTTATAAACCAGTCCTTACAGCCGCCAAATGCCGCTGTGCCTTCAGCAATTGCGGCACGATAACCGCTATGCTGTGCCATTTCCCTGACAATACGTTCCGATTCCTTACCCATACTTCCGTCAAAATCGTAGTAAATTTCTCCGCCCTGTGAGTGGAATGCAATGAGTATGTCGAAATCTTCCTCACGAACAAAATCAACAATTGCTTTTGTTTCGGGTTCGCTTTCAGAGTATGGTCCTGCATATCCGCCAGGACTGGGGTATTCCTTTACAACCTGCCAGTGTGCGTCATAATTGTGATTTATGTCAACACCATTTACATTTGCCTGCCATACCTTGTTAAAGCTGTGTATGCCAACCTTGCTTATAAGCTTTCTGTGATATGGATTTGTTATGTCAATTCCGTTAACCGCAATGTCAACACCGTCGGGGTTCACCATAGGCACTGCATACAGTGTGATTTCGTCATGGAATTTACACACATCATATCCTAAAAGAGTCTCATTGTTCCTGTATGCCTTTGAATATTCCTTAAAAAACTTTAAAATGAAGGCAGACGTCAGATATTCAAGACCATGATGAGCACCGTTAACAAAGAGCTTCTTTTTACCTCTTCCTGTTTTTAAGCATATTAATTTTCGCTCCATAACGCTTTCACCGATTGAAAACATTTCACAAAAACGGTATTTTTTTACAAGCTCATTGCATTGTGTCAGCATTTTATTATAATCATATCCCATATGTATACGCTCCTTTTATTAGTAAGTATAAATTGTGATTTACCGTATTATACAATATATGTTTACATGTATAAAATATGAATACTGCGGAGACAAAATCTTGTCTCCGCAGTATATCAGTTATTCAATATATTATTAATTTTATCTTTAATTTTATCTGCATCATCCTTTTCAAGATGACCGGCATCAATGTAAAATTCAATACTTTCATTAGCACCTAAAATCTTGAGCTGACCTTTGTTTTTTGCGTTCTCATAGCCTATATGCTCTGCTGTTGCAGGTAATACCATTCCCATGGCGTCCTCGTTGTTTGTTCTTGAAATCCAACGTACTCCGTTTGAAAGTATGTCTGAAGGGTGTGAAACATAGCAAGCACCGGTGTCGGTGTATTGCATGGTATATGCTCTGTTATCCTCGTCTGCTTCATATTTTATTCCAAAGCATATTTCAGGGTCATAGCATTGACCATTATCGCCTACAATATTCATAATTTTCGGATTTTTCCCGACATTGTCCATATAGTCCGTAAGTTGTTTTGAACCGTTCGTTTTATATACCTTTATATGCTCAGAGTCCTGTTTTGCACTGTATATTAATTCTGCACCGTCGATAGGTTTAAAATTAAGATGACACAGATACATATATTCCATAGGATATGCACGCATATTTTGTACACGCACATTAATCCTGAACATACTGCAGTTC
>JAFQNU010000083.1 GCA_017420825.1 Clostridia bacterium | reverse complement strand
TTTATTATTTCGAGGGTATCTATGAGGACGTTGTCCAATTTTAGTAATTTTCAGAAGTATAATGTTGTATTAATTACGCTTTTTAGTAATTTTAATATTAGCCTATATAAAACGCAAATTTACAACAGGGTACAGTAGCTATTTAATCAATTTTATCATATAAATTATAACTACACTCAACTAATTAGTGCACACTATTTATTTTTTATATTGATAACTGGTTTCCTATAATAAATAAATCCAAAAACAAAAATTGATAAACACATAAAAATTATAAAACGAACCAAATTTAGCACAGAGAAAAACGCTGTATTAATACATAAAAGAGATATTGTTAACAATATCATCATACGCTTTCTATTATTTTTCTTATTATATATAGAAAAAAAATAAACATATTCCGAAAGCTAAAGAAAGAACCATGTATATTGAAGTTTCATTTAATAATGATAACGACATTATCAACATACATAATGATTCAATTACCAATAGTGTCCACCCTTTAATCGGATTTGATCTTTTATAAAACATCTCATCAATTGCACCTAAAATACCAATTCCTAATCCGAAAAAAATTACTGATGCCAAATCAATAGAATTTATTAAACAGCATACCATTATAATGCTTGCTATCTCAACCATGACTTCCACGCCTTTCAATTTTTTCGTGGAAGACGCAACAAGTTGTATTGATGCATCCCCCACCACCAATTACATATTTTGTGTCAAAACTAAGATGAATGGTCGTTTTAGACCTGTGAATGGTAATTTACTTATCCTTTTTATATTCCATAAGCTCCTTCGGAACTTCAGATTCATGGAAAAAGAAATTACAAAATGGTCTTATTGCCATAAAGTTAAGAACAAATGCACAAGCTGCGAGGGTACTTCCATACTTAATGATAATATTTTTTACTTTTTTCATGGTATATACCACCTTTCCTTTTAGTGGTATTATGTTAACATATTATCATCGTTTTGTGTCAAAATTTATCTGAACGGTCGTTTTAGAGGGCTGAATGGTAGTTTAAGACGCTTTTTTGTACTTTATATACCCTGCAGTCATAGAAACAACTGCCGCCGTAAAGCTTTCAAGAATAACAAATGCATATATGCTTTTGCAGTTCAGCATAACGAGAATTGCTGTTATGTAAATCAGACTCAGTACTATTGAAATTCGGCGGTTCTTAATCTTTTCCTTTGCGGTAAAGGGTTTATTAGGACTTGCAACAGGAGATAAAATTATAATTGCCGCAAAATCAATTACACATATCAAAACACATACATATGATGGAACAATCGAAACATAATCATAAGTAAGAATAACAGCTAAATATACTGCCATTGAAAGCAGATAACATTTGCCTGCCGTTTCACAATGGAAACCTCCTGCTGTACTTCTCAGAGGAATAAAAACCAGCATAAAAAATACTGCTGCAACAATTTTCCCGAGCAATGCACCGATAATAAGTGTTGTAATAAGATTTGCCGTCATTTCGATTAATGTTCCAAAGCAATACAGATATAAATTTCGTTCTTCATTTTTAATTATTTTTCCTTCAATAAGAGTGTCTGTTATAAATACGCTCATTTTATCAAACAAAAATGCCACCCCCGATAATGATTTATTATCAAGGATAGCACATTTTTAGAATGTATTTTATTTTTCAATGCGAATGGTCGGTTTAGAGGGGTGAATGGTATCTAAGGAAACGCCGATTAATACGTTTCTACCATTTTTTCAAAATGTACTCAATAACCTAAACTCATACATTTCTCAAAACGGTGAAACGATCGCTACGCTTTAATCAGCTTTTTCCTAAATCGGAAAAATCAGAGTAGCTTCACAGGATGATTCTCTGCGTTCTATTGTAAATACTCCTCCGTATTTTTCGGAAATTGCCTTTACATTGCTTATTCCGTAACCGTGAAGCAGTTTGTCTTTCTTATCTGTTTTGAAATCAATTCCTTTCATTCTTTCTGCCGAATTTTCAATATGAATTACCATAGAATTGTCACCTGTGACGATGGAAACGGAAATTATTCTGTCATCAGGATTTGATACCTTCTTGCTGGCTTCAACTGCATTGTCAAGCAGATTTCCCAACGCAACACACAAGTCATATCGTTCTATGCAGATGCGTTCTTTTTCAATCTTTATATCGCTTTTGAAAGTGATGTTATTAGCTTCTGCAATATTAAGAGAATTGCTGACAAGAGCGTCTATCGGCAAAAAGCCCGTATTTATGCGCTTATATGATTTGTCAATATGTTCAATTGCTGTTCCGATGTAACGTTTAGCTTCATCAAATTCACGGCGTTCAACACATTCATTAAGGTACACAAGATGTTTATTGGTGTCATGGATAACACTGCTTATGCTTCTAAACGATTGAGATGCCTGTTCATATTTTTCCTCCTGAAAGGCAAACTGCTGTTCCATTCTGGTATGTCTTTCACGTATCTCCGTAGCGTCGATTATATTTTCAAGCAGATAATATACAATAATATTTATTATCATAAGTCCCGCTGCTGCTAAACATATTCCTGCTGTTGCGTTAGGTTCACCCGTGTCAAACTCAAATGAAATCGTAATAATTGTTGCTATGCTTATAAGCGGTGTTACAATAAAGCATAAATAATCCTTGAATTTGATAATCTGTGTATTTTT
Source organism: Clostridia bacterium (assembly GCA_017420825.1). Taxonomy (GTDB): domain Bacteria; phylum Bacillota; class Clostridia; order UBA1381; family UBA1381; genus RGIG1988. The sequence goes on along the minus strand of JAFQNU010000083.1, from coordinate 2,224 downwards.
TCTAATGATAAGTCTTACTGTTACTGTAAAAGCAAATGTTATCAGTTTCGACAACATAATGCTGTAATTCTGCTGACTTTGCTCTGGCGTGTTTGGAAGCGTAGAAACTATAATACCATAACTTATCAATTCGGAAATCATACTAAATGTTAAATAGGACAACGACGCGAAAATACGCGTAAGCCATTTTGAACGATATAACATGGATAAACCTATAAAGATTATGCCTGATTTTATTATATAAAACAGACCTGCAAGACCGAACTGGCTTAATGCTAAATCAATTGCGAATACTAAAACAAAAATAACATAAAATAAAACTTTATTGACTCTTATATTCTTATTGCCCAAGCACGTTTTATAAAACAGCATGGTTGTGAACATATCAAATACTGTTCCAAGAACAGCAAGTATGGTTTGAACCGTATCACTCATTATCTTTTATACCTCATTACCATATATTTTGAAAAAGCCTCTTTTATTTCCGAAAGCTTACGCCTGCTTACAGGTACGATTTTCCCTGTTGAAAATTCAAGCGAATCAGCATTGAATTTTCTGATATACTTCATATTTGCAATACATGAACGATGAATACTGATAAAATATTTGTCTGCAAGCTCATCTTCAAAATCCGTAAGCTTACCCTTGATTATCATTTCATCTTTGTTGGTTGTAATGATTATGCCTGCTTTTTTATCGGATTCAATACACACAATGTCGTCAAGATGGAGTATAATTTCTCCGCTTTTTTGAGAAATTACAGTAATGTTTGTTTCCAATTCTCCGATGTAGGAAAGCATTTTTTCAAGTTTCTGTTCAAAAAGTTCGTAAGAAATCGGCTTGGTTAAATATTGTGAAGCCTGAACATCAAAGCTATCCTGCATATATTCGGGAAAGCTTGTAATAAAAGCAATAAGTACATTTCTGTCAGGAAGATTTCGTATCTCCTGAGCAGTTTCTATACCGTTTCGTCCCGGCATTTCCATATCAAGAAAAATTATGTCAAAGGGTGATTTTTCATTATAATACTTTTTTAAAAGTTCATTGCCGCTTGTAAAACGTTCTATCTGAAATTCTGTGTCGGTTTTTATTGAAAATCTGGTAAGATAATCTGATACTATTTTAATTTGATTCAGCTCATCGTCGCAAATTGCTATTTTGTATAACATAGGTTATTCATTTTCCCGATAGGGAAAATGCACTCCTTTCGATGTTTTGTGGTTTTCTGTCCGCCTTTGTCGAAAAAATTCCGAATGAAAGTGATAAAAGGAAAAATTTCACCTCATTAATTGATACATTTAGTTTATCATATTTCTTTTGTCATTACAATACCATTCATCGCTCTAAAACGACCATTCGCATTTTTCAAAAAGGTTTACTGCAATCAGCTTAAGCAGCATTACAAAATAACCAGTAACGCTGCTTTTTCTTTATGCAACCCTCCAAACTTTATCTTTATAGGTTAAAAAATGCTCATTCCCATAGCTTACTTATGAGAGGCAATATATCCGTACATTGCAATACTGCACCGCACATATTTTGTGCAGGTGTACAAACTTGTAAATTGGTTCTGCAAACAGACTTAAAAAATCTTGCGAAATTGTAGGTACTTATGAAGTGGGTTATTGCTCTCTCAAAATTTTGTAAATGGAGGACGATATTATGATGACAAAAAAGACAAAGCAGGAGCTTATCGCAGAAGTTATTACTCTGCTTGATAAAAGAATTGAAGTTACAGAGGAAAACTCTCCGCCCGTTACTGCTGTTACTCAAAATCAACCTGTTGAAATGCTTACCATTAAGGAATGTACCGAAGCAGTCAGTGGATTGTCTGAACACACTGTTCGTCAGCTTGTGAAGCAGGGCAAGGTTACTTTTATCAGGACGGGGCAGGGTGAGCGTGGGAAAATTCTTGTAAGCAAGAGTTCATTGCTTGAATATCTCGGAGGAAAAACAGCTTAATAATTTCAGGGGGTATGGCTTTGGAATGGAAAAATGCTTTTTTAAAGAAGCCGTATACTTTTGTTTTTTCTATGTATAGCAAGCCACAGAAAGTGTACGGACACTTTCAAATGTCAACGGGCTACCCCCCCTTGACACTGCAATTCAAAGCTTTGCTTTCCGAATTGCTCATCCCTGAATTTTAGGCTGCACCTAAGACCGCTTTTGAATTGGAGGTAGTTACATTATGAGAAAATACAAACAGGTAAAACGCAAGGAGGTT
>JAFQNU010000009.1 GCA_017420825.1 Clostridia bacterium | reverse complement strand
GAGCAGTTACAAATGTGAGGACATGATTTCCAAGACTGAGAGTATCACCTTCCTTGACAACTATGCGGTTAACAGCAAACTCTGTGCCGAAAAACTGCTTCATCATAGCAAATGCCTTTGCCGAAGAAACGATCACAGCCTCAGGATAAGCCTTGAGGAAGTTTACGATATTAGCAGAATGGTCAGGTTCCATATGCTGAACTATAAGATAATCCGGCTTTCTGTTTCCGAGAGCCTCAGCAATGTTGTCAAGCCATTCATGAGTAAATGCGGCATCAACTGTATCCATAATTGCAATTTTTTCATCAATAATGGCATATGAATTATAAGCCATACCGTTAGGGACGATATACTGTCCCTCAAAAAGGTCAATGCTGTGGTCATTTACACCGATATATTTTATATCATTTGTAATGTTCATGTTTTACCCTCCACTTGTATCTTATGTTAAAATGCACATTTTATTTATAATTTTAGAATATTATACCACAGCATTGCACATCTTGTCAATAGCTATTACTAGTTATTTCAAGTGGTGTTTATATCCTTTAAGTAATTTTCTGATTCTTTCTGTAATACTCACCTTTTTAAGCCTTCTGTATCTGCTTTTATCAAGACGATAGGCTCTTATTGTAACAGGCTCAGGCTTTTCGGGAGACAATGCAAACTCCTTACATCCCAGAAAAACGAAACCATGCTTTTCTATAATCCTTATACTGCCTGTATTCTCCTTTACAGCCTCAATAAAAATCGTCCTGTGACCGATATCAAACAGTAATTCTATAAACGAACTGAAAGCCTCGGACATATACCCCTGATTCCAGTACTTTCTGCTGAGACAATAGCCCACAACAGGATTTCCCTCAGAATATCCCACAACATCAATCATACCGATAAGCATGCCGTTTTCAATAAGCTCTATTCCATATCTTATGCAATCAGGCTTACGGTATTCATTCAACCAGTATTGAAGTACTCTTTCGGTTGCGTCAACATCTTTATGGGGTGACCACGTTAGATATCTTGCAACCTCTGGGTCATATGTCCAGCCGCTGAAAATCGCGGGAGCATCTGTGGCTTTCAGCTGACGCAGTTTCAGTCGCGCCGTTGTCAATTCCACAGGTGGAACACTTTTCTTTTTCATTTCATTTTCTCCGTATTCATTGTTGATTCTCGCGTTCAAGCAGATACCTTCTGAGCTCGGTAATATTATCTTCAATTAACTTTATAATTTCAATAAATACTTCATCGCTCTGTCCTGTCGGATCGGGAAGACCCCAGTTGTAGTTTTCCGCATCAGGCATGTACGGACACACGACATTACACCCCATCGACACCGCAATATCCACCTCAGGAATAGCATCAAAAAGCTTTGAATACTGCTCCTTTTCCATATCAATACCGTAAAGCTTTTTCATAAGCCTTACAGCGTCCTGATTAATCTGCGGCTTTGTTTCAGTTCCTGCCGAATAACATTCACAGATGTCCGACAGATATTTTCTTCCGAGTGCCTCAGCAATCTGACTGCGGCATGAATTATGCACACATATAAATG
>JAFQNU010000082.1 GCA_017420825.1 Clostridia bacterium | reverse complement strand
GAAGGCATTTTCCCTTCTTTAAAAGGAATGAGTGAGGAACAGGATCGAGAAGATCTCGAAGAGGAGCGACGTTTATGTTATGTTGCAATAACTCGTGCAAAATCCGAGCTGTATATTTCCAATGCACAACAAAGAACTATATATGGGAAATCAACATATCAGACACAAAGCAGATTCATTGGTGAATTACATCAGGAGGAAGTTGTTAATGCTCCAAAATCACCTATTTCAGCAACAAATCAGTTTATACATGAGGCTAAGCAAAAAATAAATTGTATTAAAAATATCAATCCGATTAATAGATTGGCCGATAATACAGGTGAATTTGAAAAAGACTTTGATAAGGGAGATATTGTATATCACAAAAAGTTTGGAAGGGGTCTTGTTATTAATTCCAAGAAATATGGTAAGGATACCCTTGTAGAGGTGGTATTTGATACAGCAGGACAAAAACAGCTTATGGCAAATTTTGCTAAATTAACTAAGAATAAGCAATAATAATTGACTTTTTTTAATTTTTATTGTATAATTATTATATTGTTATTGATTAATGAAATGAGGGATAAAAAATATGTCAATCGAAAAGAAAAGTTTTGGATTTGTTAATAATAAAGAGGTATTTTTATATACACTTGACAATGGAAAAAATCTTCGTGCTGAAATAATAAATTATGGCGGTATAATTAAAAATTTATGGGTAAAGGATTTACAAGGTAACTTTATAGATGTTGTACTTGGCAGAGATACAATTGAAGAATATCTTGATAATGACGGATATTTTGGTGCAGCAATAGGCAGATATGCAAACAGAATATATAAAGGAAAATTCAATATAGGCGATGAAAGCTATTCTATAGGGATAAATGATGGTGAAAATAGCTTACATGGCGGTGAGGTTGGATTTGATAAGTATATATGGAATGTAGTTGAACTCGATGAGGCAGAGCCTGCATTGGTGCTTGAAATAGTATCACCTGATAATGATGAAGGTTTCCCGGGAACATTGGAAATTAAAATGACATATAAGTTAACAAATAATGATGGACTTGTAATTTCATATGAGGCAAAAAGTGATAAGGATACTATTGTAAATCTTACAAATCATTCGTATTTTAACTTAAATGGTGCAGGTGAAGATAATATTTATAATCATCTCATGAGCATGAACTGTGATTTTTATACACCAAACAGTTCAGAGTGTATGCCTTATGGTGAAATACTTTCTGTTAAGAATACACCGTTTGATTTTACCTCCGAGAAGCTTATAGGAGAGGATATAAATTCTGATTATGAACAGATAAAAATGTGTGGAGGATATGACCATAACTTTATAATTAATGGTACAGGATTCAGAGAAGCAGCACAGGTTAAAAGCACAAGAACAGGAATTACAATGAAAGTGTTTACTGATAAGCCGGGTGTTCAGCTTTATACAGGTAACTGTATAGATGAAAGCAGAGTTTGTAAAAGTGGTGTTAAATATAATAAACATGGTGCATTATGTCTTGAAACGCAGCATTTCCCTAATTCTACATCATTTGCACATTTCCCAAGCCCTGTATTAAAGGCAGGAGAAATATACAGCTTTAAGACAGAATATAGATTTTCTAATAACTAATCGAAAGGATGAAACAACATGAGCGAATGTACACATAATTGCGAAACTTGCGGCGCAAGCTGTTCACAACGAGAAAAAGAAAGCTTGTTAGCACCCGCTAACAGAGATTCAAACGTAAAAAAAGTAATAGGAGTTGTCAGCGGTAAGGGTGGAGTAGGCAAATCTATGGTCACTTCATTAATGGCAGTTCTAATGCAAAGAAAAGGATATAATACTGCTGTATTGGATGCCGATATAACAGGACCATCTATACCAAAGGCATTTGGATTAAAAAGCAAAGCAGAATCGACAGGCGAAAGCTTGTTGCCTGTTAAATCTAAGCTTGGAACTTCTGTAATGTCTGTCAATCTTCTATTGGAAAATATTACAGATCCTGTTATCTGGAGAGGACCTGTTCTTGCAGGAACTGTAAAGCAGTTCTGGACAGATGTAGCATGGGGCGATGTTGATTATATGTTTGTAGATATGCCTCCAGGTACCGGAGATGTTCCTCTTACAGTATTCCAGTCATTGCCTATTGACGGTATTATAGTTGTGGCATCACCACAGGAACTTGTTTCCATGATTGTAGAGAAGGCAGTAAAAATGGCTTCTATGATGAATGTTCCAATAATTGGACTTGTTGAAAATATGTCTTACTTTAAATGTCCCGATTGCGGTAAAGAACACAAAATTTTCGGTGACAGCCATATTGATGATATTGCAAAAAAATATAGTATAGATATAGTTTGTAAGCTTCCGATGGATAATAAGCTGGCTGCGGGTTGTGATGCCGGTACAATTGAATTATTTGAGGGTGATTGGCTTGATAAACTTGCAGATTGCGTTGAAGGCTTAAAATAATATTTGAAAGGACTTGAAAAATCTATG
>JAFQNU010000081.1 GCA_017420825.1 Clostridia bacterium | reverse complement strand
GAAATACTTTTAAACAACATAAGACAGTACATCAAGGAAGGTCCACAGTATTACTATGACGATGCTGTAACCGACCAGCCTGAAAAACAAATTGCTGCAGAAATCATAAGAGAAAAGCTTCTCTGGTTACTCGACAAAGAGGTTCCTCACGGAATAGTTATAGAAATAGAAAAAATGCAGGAAAAGAAAAATGTTACCTCCATAAGCGCAAGCATCTACTGCGAGAAAATGTCTCACAAGGGTATTATCATCGGCAAAAACGGTGAAATGCTTAAAAAAATTGGTACAATGGCCCGTTGTGATATTGAAAAAATGCTTGATAAAAAGGTGTATCTTGAACTTTGGGTAAAGGTTAAAACCGATTGGAGAAACAATAACGCATTAATTAAAAATTTTGGATTTGATTCGTGATGTCTAACATAAAGGTCAGAGGAATTATAATAAAGCAGTCGGATTTCGGAGAACGAAACCGCATTGTGACTATTTTTACAAGAGAATACGGAATTATAAGGACTGTTGTTTACGGTGCTAAAAGTATAAAGCACAAAAACAGCGCCTCTACACAGTTTTTATGTTATGCAGATTTTATACTTCGTGATACAGGTCGGGACATGATGACTTTTGTAAGCAGTGATATTTTAGAGAGCTTTTTCCCTGTATATGAGGATATTGCCAAGCTGTCCCTTTGCGTCTACCTTGCTGACCTTATATACAGTCTTATCAACCAGAATGTTCCTGACAATAATATTCTCAGCCTGTTTTTAAACACTGTATATGCGATTTGTTACAAAAGCATTGATAACTCCGTTGCAAAGGCAGTGTTTGAGCTAAGAGTTATAGCTTATGCAGGATATATGCCAAATCTGTCACACTGTACCATGTGCGGTAAAGGAGAAGACATAGTTGCCTTCTCCCCAAAATCAGGCGGAATACTTTGTAAAAACTGCCGAAGTGCCGGAGATTTTAACATTAATGCAGAAATATATCATGCAATAAGATATATACTTACATCAGAAGAAAAAAAGATGTTTTCATTTAAAGCCTCAGAAGAGGTTATGGATGAAGTCATAAAAATTGCTGAAAGCTATGCAAAAACTTACAACGATAAGCCTTTATCATCTCTTGACTATTACAAAAAAATGAGTTCTTTATAATGGAGGATATACATATGCAAAGACGAGACAAACATAATTATTATCTTGACATTGCTCAAACTGTATGTGAGCGTGGCACCTGCTTAAGACGTAACTACGGTGCAATAATAGTACACAATGATGAAATTATTTCAACGGGATATGTCGGTGCTCCCAGAGGCAGAAAAAACTGCAGTGATTTGGGTTATTGTATAAGACAGCAGATGAACATTCCACGTGGCGAACGCTATGAAATGTGCAGGAGTGTTCATGCAGAAGCAAATGCCATAATATCAGCCTCAAGACGTGATATGATAGGAGCAACTCTCTATCTTGTCGGAATAGAAAAGTCAACAGGAGAGCTTGTTGCAAACAGCTGTTGCTGTGCAATGTGTAAAAGAATGGTGATTAATTCAGGAATAAAAGAAGTTGTAATACGTGACACAAACGACGAGTTCCGTATTATTGACGTTAATGACTGGATTGAAAATGATGAATCATTAATTGGTCAAAAAGGTTATTGATTTATAATAAATACATATAATAATTACGCCCGAATTCTTATGAATATCGGGCAATCAGTTTTGCTCAGATATTAAGGAGACCCCATATGAAATTTAACGAAATCTTATCAGACAGTCAAAGCTTTAAAAACTATATAAATTCACTTTCCGATACACCTGTTTCGGTTTCGGGAGTTGTTGAGTCATGTCTTGCGCATTTTATTTATTCATCGTCAATTGATGAGTCTGCATTAGTTGTAATGTACAATGATGAGGAGGCAAAGTCTCTTTATCATGATATGCAATTTTTTACTGACAGAGCTGTTTACTTTCCCTCAAGAGAATACATTTACTATAACATTGACGCACTCGGACATTTTAATGAGCATAAAAGAATAAATATACTCCATTCCATTCTCACAGGCGAAAAGCCTATCATTATAACCTCCCTTGAGGCAATGCTTGGCTACACTATCCCCCCTCATATTTTATCAGAAAACATTCTCACAATATCACAGGGAGAGAGATATAATCTTGATGAGCTTTCAAATAAGCTTGTTGAAATGGGCTACACAAGAGATGATACCGTTGAAGGCTGCGGTCAGTTTGGTATAAGAGGCGGAATACTGGATATCTTTTCGCCGTACAGCGAAAACCCGTACAGAATTGAATTTTTTGATGATGAGGTTGACTCGGTTCGTTCCTATGACTATGTTTCACAAAGAACTCTTTCCTCACTTGATAATGCTGTAATTCTTCCCTGTCGCGAAGCAATTATAAACAGTGAACGAAAGGTACAGCTTTGTGATTTTATTGAAAATTCGATTAAAAAGCTTAAAAGAAAAAAGAACGACTTTTCCGAATTGATTTCCACACTTAACACAGATTTAGAAGCAATAACACAAAACAGCTTTACAGCATTGGATAAGTATGCCTATGTATTATATAATGGTATTTATACATTATGCGATTACTTATCTTGTGAAAATATAATATTCATGCACGAACCCAAACGACTGAAGGAACGTGCAAAAACAATACAATGGGAGCATAGCGAACAAATTAAACAGCTTGAAAATATGGTATTTACCGACGGTAACGAGCTTATGCTGAATTTTGACCGTTTTACAGAAAAAGCACTTAATTTTAAGAATGTCTCGGTAAACTCACTTAACCACAGCTCAATTTTATATAAATACAAAGCAATTTTTGAATTTAATACAAGAGCAACTGTAAGCCTTCATGGAAAAATTGATTACCTTTTCTCCGACCTTGAAGTTTTACAGGAAAAGGGCTCCACAGTTATAATTTTAGCCTCAAACAGAGGCAGAGGCGAAAATATTTCAGGAATACTCAACGATAAGGGCATAAAAAACACCTTTATAAACAATTCCGACGAATTTAAAAAGGGTGAAATATGTGTTCTGTGCGGTGAACTGAAAAAAGGCTTTGAATATACAGATTTAGACTTTGTTTTAATATCGGAAAGTGAAATATTCGACACAGAAAAGAAAAAGAAAAAAAGAAAAATCGAGAATGCTAAACGAATAAAATCATACTCCGATATTAATATCGGAGATTATGTTGTGCATCAGGCTCATGGTATCGGAAAATATATAGGAATGCACAAAATGACGGTTGCAGGCATTACCAAGGACTATTTAAAAATTCAGTATTACGGAACCGATTCACTATATATCCCTGTTGACCAGATGGATTTATTATATAAATATGTCGGAAACACCGATAGAGAACTAAAGCTTAATAAATTAAACGGCAGTGAATGGAACAAAACAAAAGCAAAAGTAAAAAAGGCTACTGCAGACATTGCACAGCAGCTTATCACTCTATATGCAGAAAGAGCAAATACGCAAGGCTTTGCCTACCCCGAAGACGGACCATGGCAAAGAGATTTCGAGGATACCTTTAGTTTTGACGAAACCGATGACCAGTTAAGAAGTATTGAAGAGGTTAAATCGGATATGGAAAGCATTCACCCCATGGACAGACTACTGTGCGGTGATGTAGGCTACGGAAAAACAGAGGTAGCACTTCGTGCCGCATTCAAGGCAGCAGTTAATTCCAAGCAGGTAGCATATCTTTGCCCCACCACTGTTCTTGCCATGCAGCATTACGACACCTTTACAAGACGAATGGAAAGCTTTGCAATAAAAACTGAAATGCTTTCACGTTTTCGTACTCCCGCACAGCAAAAAAAGATTTTAAAGCAACTCAAATCGGGTGAAATAGATATAATTATCGGAACACACAAAATTCTGCAAAAAGACGTAGAATTTAAGGATTTAGGCTTATTGATAATCGACGAAGAACAGCGCTTTGGCGTTACACATAAGGAACGCTTAAAGGAGCTCAAAAAAAATATTGATGTTCTTTCCATGACTGCAACTCCAATACCAAGAACTCTTCATATGTCAATGATTAATATAAGAGATATGAGTGTTTTGGAAACACCACCCGAAAACCGTTATCCCGTTCAGACCTTTGTTCTTGAGCATAATGAGTCTGTTATTGCTGACGCAATGAAAAGAGAGCTTGCAAGAGGAGGTCAGGTGTTCTATCTCCATAACAGAGTAGAGAGCATATATAAAACAGCTCACAGAATTTCAGAATTAATTCCTGATGCAAGGGTAGCGGTTGGGCATGGAAAAATGAAAGAAGATGAGCTTGAGGATATAATGTATGATATGGTTAACGGTAACACTGATATTCTTGTATGCACAACAATCATAGAAACAGGTCTTGATATTCCGAATGCTAACACCATGATTATAGAAAATGCCGACCGAATGGGATTGTCACAGCTATACCAGCTAAGAGGACGTGTTGGACGTTCAAACAGAAGTGCTTATGCTTATTTCACATACCGGCCTGAAAAGCTTCTTTCAGAGGTTGCACAAAAAAGGCTTCGGGCTATCAAAGAATTTACAGAGTTTGGCTCAGGCTTTAAAATTGCAATGCGTGATTTGGAAATAAGAGGTGCAGGAAATCTGCTTGGTTCCCAACAACACGGTCACATGGATTCGGTAGGCTATGATATGTATTGTAAGCTTTTAAAAGAGAGTGTTGACGAACTACAGGGTATTTTAACTCCGCAGGAAATTACAACCTCTGTAGATTTTGACATGGATGCATATATCCCCGAAAGATATATACAAAACCATAACACAAGAATTGATATTTATAAAAAAATAGCCTCAATCTCCTCCGATAGAGACCTGTCAGACATTACAGATGAGCTTATAGACCGTTTTGGAGAACCACCAAAGCCTGTTATTAATCTTGTTAATATTGCTTTGATAAAATCAATGGCAAACAGTGTAGGAATAACTGATATAAATGCCAAGAGAACAACTGTGACATTAAAATTCTCACCCGATGCTATAACACCCGAACTGTGCATAGAGCTTTTAACACAATTTACAGGCAAAATAACAGTATCGTCTTCGCAGATACCAACACTTATTTATCGAATTGATTCAGAACATAAGCTATTTGATAATATTAAATTTGTATTACAATCAATATGGGACTTGAAGAATTGCGAAAAATGATATATAATTAGTTTAACTACAATCAGAAAGGAATGGTAATGAACATGAAGAAAAATATATTAATTTTATCTCTTGCACTTCTTCTTTCAGCTTGCGGAGGTAAATCCACAGATGTTACCGTTGCAACTGTTGGCGACTATGAGATAACCAAATCACAGTTTGAATTTTACTTAAACAGTGTAAAACAACAAATGCAGGGAACTGAAATTTCATCGGAAGAGGATTGGGAAAATACTGAAATTGACGGAAAAAAAGCAATTGATGTTGCAAAAGAGCAGGCTTTGGATATTGCCCTTACTAATATTGCTTATATTGAAATTTTTGAAAAAGAAGGCTACAAACTAGACTCCGAGGCAAAGGATAAAATAAAGCAAAGCAAGGACAGTATTGTATCACAATATGAACAAAACGGCGGATATGACGCATTTTTAGAGCAAAGCGGAATAGATGACAGCTTTGTTGACCTGTTATGTGAATCAATGTATTGCTCCGATGTCCTATACGAAAATTTCTCAGCTGATTATAAGCTTGATGAAGGCGAGGTAGATAAATTCTTTGAAGAAAATGCCGCAGATATTGCAAAATACAGAACAGCAAAGCACGTTTTAATTTTAACTCAAAATATGGATACGGGTGAAGTGTATGACGAAGCCAAAAAGGCAGAGGCAAAGAAAAAAGCGGAGGAAATATACCAAAGAGCATTAAAGGGTGAGGACTTTGACACACTTGTGTCTGAAAATTCAGAGGACCCCGGCTCACTCACAAATCCTGACGGTTACACCTTTACAGACGGTGAAATGGTTGCCGAATTCCAGAACTGTGTTGATTCTTTAAAGCCGGGCGAAATAGGATTTGTTGAAAGCTCATTTGGTTATCATATAATCAAACGTCTTGAGCTTAATATGGATTATTTCCGTCCTACTGTTGAAAACAGCATTACTGTTCAGGACTTTAACGAACATATTGAAAATAAAATTTCTGAATATTCAATAACTCTTGTAGAAAATGATGCTTAACTAAAGAAAAACAATTTCACACCGTTATTGCATCTAGTTTTACAAGCACAATTTCATGACCTATTGCGACTATATTCTCCCATGGGATAATATAGTCGTTTCGTTTTGAAAAGCGTCCGAAAAGTCCTCTGCGGTTTGGGATAACTACTGAGCGGATTTTTCCGCTTTCAAAATCTATATCAACATCATAAATATAGCCCAATCTCTCCGCATTGACAATATTTATCACCTCTCGCTGTTTCAGGTCATATGCCCTCACCACAAAAATCACACTCCCACAAAAAGTATATTCGGGTGTGATTTAAAATAGACTACATAACCATTTCACAGCTGTCAAGGACATATTTTTCCAACGCATCCCAATCTGACACCTCTCCGCTTTTTATCGAAAAATCAATCTCTGCCGCCTCAATTATCCTGTCCATGAGATAGTTTTCGCCAAAGCCCCTTGCACTGTCTGTATATTTCCTCACGATAAAAGGTGCAAGTCCTACCTTTTGTGCAATGTCGTTATAGTTGTTGCCCTCTGCCATCAAAAGTGCACATTTTAACATCTTATCAAAGGTTGATGATAACAGATACAAAACTTTAAATGCAGGCTCCTTAACAGTCTTTAAGTCTCTTAGAATCGTTAAAGCACCATTAACGTTTTTAGCCATTATACAATCGGTAAGCTCAAAAATCCTGACTCCCACAGCCTTAGATACTATTTTATCAACATCTGTTTTTGTTATAGTCTCACCACAATAGCTTATAAGCTTTTCAAGCTCATTTTTTATATTTGCCATACCCTCGTCGCAAATGCTCACAAAATACTGAGCCACACTCTTATCTATCTTTTTATGCTCTGATAAAACCTCCCTCTCAACCCATGTTACAAGGTCAGTTTCATTAAGATACTCAAACTCAACATCTACACCAAGCTTTGATACCTTTTTATACAAAGCACTTCTCTTGTCAATCTCCTTTTCATCAAAAATG
>JAFQNU010000080.1 GCA_017420825.1 Clostridia bacterium | reverse complement strand
GCATTGGAACGGCCAAAACTATCAGACCTATTCCTGATAAAATTATATCTATCACACGTTTAAGATATTTTTTGTACATTATGAATACCTACCCTAACTGTAAATGATGTATTTTATGCTAAAAAACAATACTAATTTAATTATACATCTATTTATATAAAAAGTCAAGACAAAAATTTGTCGTAAAAAATGATATATGTTGCATTTATAAGAAATATATGTTAAAATAAATATCAAGTAGTATATATGAGGTGGAGAGATGTTTAAGAAGGTTAGAAGGATAATATTTTTTGTGATAATTGGAGTTGTATTGGCATGTATTTGTGCGTTGTTTATAAATGTAAATATAGTGAAATTGACTCGAAATAATGTTTATGCTATCGACAATATAAAGGCTGATGATTATGACTGTGTTATTGTTCTTGGGGCAGGAGTCAGGGCAGACAACAGTGTGAGTGATGTCCTGCGTGACAGGCTTGACACAGCTATTGAGCTTTATAAAAATGGAGTTGTGCCCAAATTACTGATGAGCGGAGACCATGGTAAAAAGGAATATGATGAGGTAAATGCAATGAAGAATTACGTTCTTGAAAAGACTAATATACCATCTGATGATATTTTTATGGATCATGCAGGATTCTCTACTTATGAATCAATATATCGGGCAAGAGATATTTTTGAGGTGGATAAAGCAGTAATTGTGACACAGAAATTTCATCTTCCGAGAGCTTTATACATAGCTCGTTTATTGGGGATTAATGCAGTTGGAGTGGAAGCGGATATGCACAGATACAAAGGATATAAATATTTTGAGTTTCGTGAGTTTTTAGCAAGAGTAAAGGAATTTATAAATCTTATAATAAAACCTGAACCAAAATTTTTGGGTGAGGTTATTCCTGTTTCGGGAAACGGAAATATAACAAATGATAAGTAAAAGATGAGCCACTGTTTTGACAGCGGCTCATGAAATTATAAGTTTTATTTAATTTCTATGATTTTCAAAGCATTCCTTGCAATATACAGGCTTATCGTTTTTCGGCATAAATGGAACGGTGTCCACTTTGCCACACTCTGCACAAACAATCTCAAAGGTTTCTCTTGATTGTCTTATGCTGTTTTTACGTGCAATTCTGCAATCCTTACAGCGAGTGGGTTCATTTTCAAATCCCTTCTCTGCATAGAATTCCTGTTCTCCTGCTGTAAAGATAAATTCGTTTCCGCAATCCTTACACACTAAAGTTTTGTCCTCGTACATGGTAATTTTCCTCTCTTTAAAATAAAAATAATGTGTTGCCCGGAACGGATTTGCACCGATATAATACGTATGTATTGCTTTACTGTTAAGCTACACGGACATATATCACTCATTGCCGATTATAAATCGGCAATGGAAATCAATTTCTTTTTTATTCTTTGAACTGCATTATCAACAGCCTTTATATCTTTTGAAAGCAACTGTGCAATATCCTTATAGGATAGCCCCTGCATATGATATTTAAGAACGTTTTGCTCCAGGGTAGAAAGTGTTTCTTTAATAACAGATTCATAATATTCAAGATTTTCTTTGCCTATAATTATTGATTCGGGATTTAGTTTTTTTTCGTCTGATGTTGTGTCCGCGATAAAACCGTCAGGGTTTATAATATCCTCGCTGTCAAGAGAAATAGAAGAGTTAAGGGGTATATGTTTTTGTCTCTTTGAGGATTTTAATGCGGATATAATCTTTCTTGTAATACACAGACCTGCAAATGATTTAAAGGAAGATTTTCCTTTTTTGTAATCAATAATAGCTTTAAAAAGACCTATCATGCCCTCCTGAATAATATCTTCTTTATCGTATCCCTGCATATAGAACTTTGAACTAAGCGAGCATACCCACGGTTTATATCGTGATAATATAATTTCCATTGCCGGGGTATTATTCTGTTGTGCAAGCAAAACAAGCTCTGAATCAGTTAGTGAGTTGAGGGTTTGTTCGTCGTACACAGCTACAGCCATTCCTTTCATTATAGACCAATACTAACTTATTGTACCACAATCAAAATACTTTGTCAAGAAAAAAATTAGATAAAATTAACAACTAAAAATAAAAATGGACAATAAGAATTATAGAATTTGACAATTTTTGTCGAACAATAAATTATAAATTATATATAAGTAATTGAATTAAGTTGTAAGGTATAGTATAATATATAAAAGAATAATAAAAAAGGGTGATTATATGAAAATTTGTGTGTTTGGTGCAGCAAGCAATGAGATTGATGAAAAATACATTACAGAAGTTGAAAGGTTTGGGGCATTAATGGCCAAGAGAGGTCATGAGCTTGTGTTCGGAGCTGGAATGAATGGACTTATGGGAGCATGTGCCAGAGGAATAAAAAGTGTTGGTGCAAATGTTGTAGGGGTAATACCATCTTTTTTTAAGGAAGAATCAATAGAGGCAATATTTCCGCAGTGTGATGAGCTGATATATACAGAAACAATGGCCAAGAGAAAGGCTAAAATGGAGGATTTGGCAGAGGCATTCGTAATAGTGCCCGGAGGAATAGGAACATTTGAGGAATTTTTTGAGGTTCTTACATTAAAACAGCTTGGGAGACATACAAAGCCTATTGCTATTTATAATATTGAAGATTATTATAATAATTTAGAGGACTTTTTAAAAAATGCCTATGAGAAGGGATTTATAAGAAATGATTGCAGAAAGTTGTATTTCTGCTCAAAGGATGCTAATGAGATTTTAGAATATGTGGAAAATGATGAGCCAATCGGTTTAACTGTACATGATTTAAAAGACGGTTGATGTAATATAACAATTAGGAGGAAATGAAATGAGAATAGGAATTTACGGATATGGAAATTTAGGCAGAGGTGTAGAAAACGCAATAAGACAAAATCCTGATATGAAGCTTGTGGCTGTATTCACAAGGAGAAATCCTGAGGATTTAGTTATAGGAACTCCGAATGTTCCGGTATATCATGTTGATAAAGCAAAAGAAATGTCAGGTGATATTGATGTTATGATTTTATGCGGAGGCAGTGCAACTGATTTGCCAGAACAAACACCAGAGCTTTGCAAATATTTCAATGTTGTTGACAGTTTTGACACTCATGCAAAAATTCCTGAGCATTTTAAAAATGTAGATGAGATGGCGAAAAAATCGAAAAAAGTGGGAATGATATCGGTTGGTTGGGACCCTGGAATGTTTTCGCTAAACAGATTGTATGGCTCGGCAATCCTTGTTGATGGAGAGGACTACACATTTTGGGGAAAGGGAGTAAGCCAGGGACACTCTGATGCGATCAGAAGAATTGAGGGAGTTGTTGACGCTAAGCAATATACCATTCCTGTTGAGGATGCGTTAGAGGCTGTAAGAAGCGGTTCTGCACCAAAGCTTACAACCAGGCAAAAGCATATAAGAGAATGTTTTGTAGTTGCAGCAGAGGGGGCAGACAAGGAAAAGATTGAGAACGAAATAAAGACAATGCCTAATTACTTTGCCGATTATGACACTATTGTACATTTCATAGCTCTTGATGAATTAAAGAGAGAACATAGCGGAATACCTCACGGCGGATTTGTTATAAGGAGCGGAAGAACAGGAAAAAATCTTGAAAATAATCATATTATTGAATACAGCTTAAAGCTTGATTCAAACCCTGAATTTACAGCATCTGTAATAGTTGCTTACGCAAGAGCAGCATACAGACTCAATAACGAGGGGAAGAGCGGAGCTATGACAGTACTTGATGTCCCACCTGCATATTTAAGTGCAAAAAGTAATGAGGAATTGAGAAAAGAATTGTTATAAATAAGTTATAAAAAAGTGATCGGACACATCATGCTGATGTGTCCGATTTAGTATTTTGTTCATTTAAACTTATATGGGGAAGAGTCGTTAGTTATTTATTTTATAAAAAAACCGTACCGAATAGTCAGTACGGATTTGGAGCGGAAGACGAGATTCGAACTCGCGACGTTCACCTTGGCAAGGTGACGCTCTACCACTGAGCCACTCCCGCATATCTGTGAGTTATTATAGCATACAGATTTGTGTTTGTCAATATCTTTTTTTAAAAAAATAAAAAAAACTCTTGACAAAATTGTTATTAACTGCTATAATAATATGGTATCCGCATAGATTAGGTCTCAAATTTGTTAAATCAATACCTATGATAGCGTGACTTCATATTATAAGGAGGTGTTTTTATGTACGCAGTAATCGAAACAGGCGGAAAGCAGTATAAGGTATCTGAAGGCGATGTTCTTTTCATTGAAAAGTTAGAGGTTGCTGAGGGTGAGACTGTAACCTTTGATAAGGTTTTGGTTTTAGCTGATGGCGAGAATGTAAATGTTGGCGCTCCTGTTGTTGCAGGTGCAACTGTAACTGCTAAGGTTGAAAAGCAGGGCAAGGCTAAGAAGATTTACGTTTTCAAAATGAAGAGAAAGAAGAATGAGCGTACTAAGAAAGGTCACAGACAGCCTTTCACAAAGGTAACTATTGAAAAGATTAACGCTTAATTCACTATTTGAATTTTTTATTGAAAGCAGAGGTGTTTTAAATGGCTCATAAAAAAGGTATGGGTAGTACAAAGAACGGTCGTGACAGCGAATCCAAGAGACTTGGTGTTAAGAGAGCAGACGGACAGGCTGTATTGGCAGGAAATATCCTTGTAAGACAACGTGGAACAAAAATTCATCCGGGTGCTAATGTAGGTATCGGAAGTGACGATACATTGTTCGCTCTTATCGACGGAAAAGTTAAGTTTGAAAGAAAAGGCAGAGATAAGAAACAGTGTAGTGTTTATTCTGCATAATCTGACTATATGAGTAAAACAGGGCTGTTGTAAATGAGTATTCAGATATTCATTTGCAACGGCTTTTTGCTATATGAACGGCAACATATAAAATGAAAAGACTCTGTAAAGAGGATAAGTAATACAGTTAACATAAACAATAATGTAAATTAAAGAATAAAATTAAATATTTGGCACATTATAGAGAAAGAAACATTTTTAACTATGAAAGGGATATGTTTATGAAACGTTTAATTTCTTTATGCTGTGCCTTTTTTATTGCTTTTTCTGTAACGGCTGTGAATGCAGAGGGGATAAATACAAGTGCTAAATCTGTTTTACTTATGGAACAAAGCACAAAAGAGGTCTTATATGAAAATAATGCAGATGAAAAGCTGCCGATTGCAAGTGTTACAAAAATAATGACAATGCTCTTAATAATGGAGGCAATTGACAGTGGAAAAATATCAATGGAGGATACGGTAACTGTAAGTGAGAGAGCTATGTCTATGGGTGGTTCAACAATGTTTTTGGAAGCAGGAG
>JAFQNU010000079.1 GCA_017420825.1 Clostridia bacterium | reverse complement strand
TTGTTTTGTAATGGTTGCTTTTCCGTCAGCGGCAAATTTATATGGGGGTATTTTTTTGATAGAACAAGCAGAGCTTATTTTATCTATATTGACGGTGAGTATAGTTTCTGGGTATGTAGTATATATAGCGGATAGAATTTTTTCTAAATAATGACATAAAACACAATAAATTGTACATAGTTCACAAAAATACGCAAAATATTGCGTATTTTTTTTATGCAGCAAAAAATAAATGTTATAAAAACAACTTGCAAAAATATGGATTATGAGGTAAAATATATAATGAGGAAAATTTGAAAATTGCTAAGTGAATTTTCTATATATATTTTAAGATGTGGAGGTTATAAGGAATGGGAACGGCAGAAAAAATTACTGAATTGCAAAATCGCAGAGCGGCAATTGAACAAGGCGGCGGTGAAGCTAAAATTCAGAAACAGCACGATGAGAACAAGCTTACTGCCCGTGAGAGAATTTTATATTTTCTTGATGAGGGCAGCTTTATAGAGGTTGATGCCTTTGTAAAGCACAGATGTACAGAGTTCAAAATGGCTGAAACTGAAGCACCTGCAGAGGGAGTAATAACAGGCTATGGTACTGTTGACGGCAGGCTTGTATATGTCTACGCACAGGATTTCACTGTAATTGGCGGTTCGTTAGGTGAAATGCATGCAAAGAAAATTTGCAAGATTATGGACATGGCTATCAAAATGGGAGCACCCGTAATTGGTATGTGTGATTCGGGTGGAGCAAGAATACAAGAAGGAATTGCATCACTTGCAGGTTTTGGCGAGATGTTTGTGAGAAATACACATGCGTCGGGCGTAATTCCACAGATTAATGCAATTATGGGACCGTGCGCAGGCGGTGCATCATATTCACCTGCATTGTGCGACTTTATATTTATGGTTGATAAAACAAGCCAGATGTTTGTAACAGGTCCTTCGGTTTTAAGTGCTGTAACAGGACAGAAGATAACAATGGAAGAACTTGGCGGTGCTGATGCACACACTCAAAATAGCGGTGTTGCACACTTTAAGGCAGCAGATGACAAGGATTGTCTTGATAAAATCAAAAAGCTTTTATCATATCTTCCTGCTAATAATCTTGAAGAAGCACCATACATCAATACAAATGATGAAATAAACAGAATTTCTCAAAATCTTATGGCTATTGTTCCTGATGAGTCTAATAAGGCATATGATATGAAAAATGTTATTGCAGAGCTTGTTGATAACGGTGATTTCTTTGAGGTACAGGAAGGCTTTGCTAAAAATATAATTGTCGGCTTTGCAAGAATGAATGGTTCGACTGTGGGAATTATAGCAAATCAGCCGATGGTTATGGCAGGTGCGCTTGATGTTGATTCTGCAGACAAGGCGGCAAGATTTATCCGTTTTTGTGACAGCTTTAATATTTCTCTGGTTACATTGACAGATGTACCGGGATATTTCCCTGGAGTTGAGCAGGAGCAAAACGGTATTATAAGACATGGTGCAAAGCTTTTATATGCTTACTCCGAAGCAACCGTTCCGAAAGTGAATGTTATAGTAAGAAAAGCATACGGCGGAGCATATATAGCAATGTGTTCAAAGCACCTTGGTGCTGATGCGGTATTTGCATGGCCGACTGCTGAAATTGCAGTTATGGGTCCTGACGGGGCGGCAAATATTATATTTAAAGATGATATTAAAAACAGTTCCGACCCGATTGCTACAAGACAGGAAAAAATTCAGGAATATAAGGATAAGTTTGCTAATCCTTATGAGGCGGCAAAGTATGGCTTTATAGATGATATTATTGAGCCGGATTCAACAAGACCGAGAATTATAGCGGCACTTGAGATGCTCGCTTCAAAGAGAGAGTCAAGACCGAGTAAAAAGCATGGAAATATTCCTGTTTAATAATGTTCTGATTAGATGAAAGGAGAACGGATATGGAAAGGTTTTTGAATGAAGCTTTAAAGACGGGTCAGGGTGTTGAGTTATCGGATGCTTTGAGTATTGGAGGAATGGTTACGGGTGCCGGTTTGGGAATAGTATTTGGCGTTCTTGTAATTCTTATGGTTGTTCTTATGCTCTTTAAAGTTATCTTTTATAAAGACAGCTCAAAAAAAAAAGAAATAAAACAGGAGACAATCAATGAAGTAAGACATAATACCTCAAATGATGAGCTCATTGCTGTTTTGACAGCGGCAATTGCGGCAAGTCTTAACACTTCAACATATAATTTGAAGATTAAGTCTTACAGACGAGTTGATAATAAGATGCCTGCTTGGAATAAGGCGGGTG